>CAIQPA010000426.1 GCA_903873545.1 uncultured delta proteobacterium | reverse complement strand
GAAGACATCGAGCACGGCGTCAGCCTCAATCTCGCGCACCGGCAGGTAGCCCGCCTTTGCGGCGGCCGCCTCAAGCGGAGAGCTGGTGCGGAAATCGTCCGAGATGAGCAGCGCGACGGGGCCGGCATGCTTCGCGAAGTCGACAGCGTTCGACAGCAGCGCGGTCATCTCCTGCTTGCCGTCGCCATCGGTGTCGGCCTGTCCATACTCCGAGGCGACAAAGGCGCCGACCACCAGGTCGCCGTTGAGCGAGCCGAGGAGCGAGCTGCCACCGCCTTCGAACTGGCCAAGGCTCACGAGGCCGTCCGGAATCGCCGAGACAATGTCGTTGCCGTCCGCCCGCTCCGTGCCCGTCAGCGCAATCGAGTCCACAAAGTTGGGCTGCTGGAAGAGCCGGCGCTCGAACCCAGCGGTGCCGCGAACGACCGAGGCACCCGCATGGTCGCCCGACTCCACGGCGAATCCAAGGCGCGTTGCCCAAGCCGGCGCTCCATCGAAATCCGACGAGAAGAAGAGCACCTGCTTGCCTCCGGCGCGCGCGTTGATGATGGCGTTCTCGAGCCGGTCCGGCGCAGCCGTCAGGTCGCGGTACTCTACGAACAGCGTGTCGAAGTTGCCGCGCGCGACGATGTAGTCGAGCCGGTCGAAATCGGTGACCGGCGTCGCGCTCACGCCAAGCGAGGTCGCGTAGGCGCTGGCGGCGGCAAAGTCGGTGTCACCCACCGTGACCACGCGGCCCACCTGCTCATCGAGGATGAACTGGATCGCGTTGCGGTAGTACTCCGTCAGGTCGGTGACGCCGTCGGCATCGTTGTCATAGAGCGCCATCGCGTTGCCGACCAGCGCGTGCCAGAGCACCTTCTTGCTCGCGGGGAAGAGGATGGCGGGGTTGCCCGTTGTGGCGCTGGCTCCGAGACGACCAAAGATGCGGCCCCCTGCTGGCGCACCGGTGGCGAAGTTACAAACATCGCCAAAATCGGTCGTGCCGGCGCGAACGCCCGTCATCGGCGAGACGATGCGGTTGGTCGTGTCGGGGTAGTTGAAGAGGTCAACGCCATTCGACGGCGCCGAAGTGACCGCCTGTCCCGCCGAAAGCGATGCGGTGCAGGTCAGACCCATCGCCGCCTGGAGGCTCTGCGACACGGCGAACAGCGAGCTCGATGACGGCTGGTAAAGGGAGGGCGCCGAGAAGATAATCGGGCGGCCAGCCGCAAGGTGATCAAGGATGATGTTGGCGGTAACCGAGGTGATCGGGCTCCGGTGGAGCTCTACAATCATCAGGTCCCAGCTGTTCCGCGACGCCCCCGTGGGCCCGTAGCCCGTCACAAAATCGCCCGTCGTCGCCGCATAGGTGAAGTTTGCAGCCTCGGTCGAGATGCCGAGCAGGCCCAAGGCGGCGCGGGCTTCGACCTGCGGCGTGGCCTCGTTGCTCTCATCGACCAGAATGACCCGCTGGGCAGAGGCCTGCGAGGCAAAGGCGAAAGAGACGACAAGAGATGCAAGGAGGATGAGACGCTTCACGATGGTGCTCGCCATAAAGTTGACTCGGAAATGAAGGCGCAAGGATGCCCGCCCACCCCTAGCCGAAAGGTGGCCTGAGAGACAAGACGAACGGCGGCTTCCGCGACCCCTGCGTCCACCTCCGCCAGACCGCGATTTCCTACCCGAGCCGCGGCCGATCGCCGCCAAGCCAGCGCGTTACCAGCGAGCGGTAGAGCAGCACCCCCGCCTCGTAGTCGTCGCGCCGAAGGTGCTCATGCTCGCTGTGCGCCGTCCGAATGTCACCGGGCCCCACCAGCGTCACCGGGCAGAGGTGGCTCATGTAGGGCGCGTCTGTGTTGAACGGTACAACATCCGTCGGTAGGTCGGGCCAGTAGGCCAGCTTCACCGGCGGGTTGCTCGCGAGCAGCCGCACCGTCGCCCGCCCCGCCACCCGACGCTCCACCTCCTCCAGCAACGCATCGGGATCCGACACCGCCCGAAACAGAAGCTCTGCCGTCGCGCTCGGCGCATAAACATTCGCCGCAACGCCCGCCTGCAGCAGGCCGATGTTGAACCTGGTCGCGCCTAGCAGCGGGTCCGAGGGCCAGCCGGGTCCGCGCAGCGCAGAGAGGATATCGAGCATCGGATCCACCGCCGAGTGACCGGCCTCTTCGAAGGCCGAGTGGCCCGCCTGGCCCGTCGTCTCGATGGAAATCTTCAAGATGCCCCGCTGCCCGGTCGCAAGCCGGTTCTGCGTCGGCTCGCCCATCACCATCCATTCCGAAGTCCAGAGCGGCTCCGCGCCCGCCACGCTCGCCCCAATGTGGTCGACCTCTTCGCCCACCACCCAGACGAAGCCGCACTGCTGCTGCACCTCATCCGGCAGCCCGAGCACCGCCTCGACCATCGCGAGCAGCACCCCCTTCGTGTCGCAGGCGCCACGGCCATGCAGCGTGTCGCCCCGCAGCGTCGCCGGGACGTGCGGAGGCACTGTATCTACATGGGTGCAGAAGGTGATGCGCGGGGAGGGCGAACGCCGCACCCAGAGATTCCAGCGGTTCTCCGCGACCTCCTGCCGCTCAACCTGCCAGCCTAGCCCTACAAACAGCTCCTCGAGGTAGCGCAGATAGGCAGCCTCGCCCCCCGTCGTACTCTCGATGTTCACCAGCTCCGCGAGCAGTTCAAACCCAACCTTCATGCCGTCATCTACCTCGCGGAGAGCGCCAGTCGCAGCGCCTCCGGACCACTACTCATCGCGGGGTGCAGATTCAACGCATCTGCGCGCAGCGGCTCATCACGCCACAGCGTTGCCAGCTCTGCCAAGCTGAACGCCTCCAGCCGGTCGGCGAACCCCCACAGGCAGGCGAAGGCACCGCGAAGCAGCGCCGGCGTGTAGCCCACAGCCTCCAGCTCCGGGCGGCCCATCGCGCCATCTCGCTTGGCAAGCCGCTGCCCCGCAGCATCGAGCACCATCGGTACATGACAGGTCGTCGGATAGGGCTGCCCGAGCGCCGCTGCGATCTGTTTGTGGAGGGCGGTCGAGGAGAGAAGGTCTCGCCCGCGCACCACCTCGGTCACACCCATCGCCAGGTCGTCCACCACCACGGCCAGATGGTAGGCAAAGCAGCCGTCGCGACGCCGAACAATCGCATCGCCCGGGTCCAACCCAGTATCAACCGCAACTGCGGGCGCCAAAGCATCCTCGAGCACCACATGGCCGCCAGCGCGGAAGCGGAGCGCATGCGGCTCATCACCTCCTGCCTCCCTCCGAGCGCGGCAGGTGCCCGGGTAGAGCAGCGACGCAGGGAAGCTGCCATGCGGCGCCGAGAGCACCTCGGCGATCTCCTTGCGCGAACAGGTACAGCGGTAGAGGTCGCCCGATTGCTCGAGCTGTTCGACGGCCGCAGCGTAACGCTCCAGGCGCTGTGACTGGATGTAGGGGCCGTGCGGTCCGCCGCAGTCGGGGCCTTCGCTCCAGTCGAGGCCGAGCCAGCGCAGGTCGACGGCGATGGCGGCGGCGCTGCCGGCCGCCTCGCGCGGCCCGTCGAGGTCCTCGAGACGGTAGATGAGCCGGCCGCCTCTGCGGAGGGCGCGGAGCTGGGCGAGCAGGGCGGTGGAGAGGTTGCCGAGATGGTATCGCCCGGTCGGGCTCGGAGCGAGCCTGCCGATGTAGGGAGCGTCAGCCATAGGGTCGCCTCTGGTCGCCGCAGCGGGTGCTGTCAACGCGCTCCACGGCCGCTCTCTGCCGCCGTTCCCTTGACCTTTGTCGCAGCTTTCGGCTAGGGCGCGCGCGCTGCTGTCAACGCCGCGCCCCTTCGGGCCGAAGTTGAGGCGGTCGTCGCGATGACCGGACCCTTCGCGACGCGGACCTCTCTCCATGGTGGAGGCTGGCCCGAGGATGTCTTGATTCCGTGGGTTGATCACGGGCAAATTGCAGAGAACACTCCGGAAAGTGCTCGTCTGCAAGTAGTAGGACCAATTTTACATGAGCATGAACAAGGCTGTTGAGAAGGGTGGTTTCTTCGCGAAGAAGAAGCAGGATGAGGATTCGCTGAGCTTCGGTGAGCTGCTTCTCGAGACCGAGGCCTCTGGCACGCGCGAAGGCGAAATCTCCAAGGGTATCGTCCTCTCGATCAAGGATGACCAGGCACTCATCGACATCGGCGGAAAGTCGGAAGGTCGCATTGACCTCAGCGAGTTCCGCGCTCTCGACGGCACCATCACCCTCGCCGTTGGCGACGAGGTTGAGGTCTTTGTTGTCGCGCTCGAAGACGACTACGGCCAGTGCCGCCTCAGCAAGCGCGAAGCCGACCGCATGAAGATGTGGGAAGAGATCGCCGGCAAGGTGGAGCGCGACGAGCTCGTGCTCGGCCTCGTCATTGGTCGCGTCAAGGGCGGCCTGCAGGTCGACATCGGCGTCAAGGCCTTCCTCCCGGGCAGCCAGGTCGAACTCCGCCCCTCGCGGAACCTCGACAAGTTCATCGGCCAGTCCTTCGAGTTCAAGATCATCAAGTTCAACAAGAAGCGGGGCAACATCGTCCTGTCGCGTCGCGCCCTCCTCGAGGACGAGCGCGAGCGCCAGAAGCGGAAGACGCTCGAGCGCCTCGTCGAAGGCTCCATCCTCGATGGTGTCGTCAAGAACATCACCGAGTACGGCGCCTTCGTCGACCTGGGTGGCATCGACGGCCTCCTTCACATCACCGACATGAGCTGGGGCCGCGTCACCCACCCGGAAGAGGTCGTCCGCATTGGCGACGAGCTCCGCGTCAAGGTCCTCAAGTTCAACCGCGAGAGCGAGCGCGTCTCGCTCGGCCTCAAGCAGCTGCAGGCCGACCCCTGGTCGGGCGCAGAGGACCGCTACCCCGCCAATGTGCAGGTGCTCGGCAAGGTTGTCTCCATGATCGACTACGGCGCCTTCGTCGAGCTCGAGGAGGGCATCGAGGGCCTCGTCCACATCTCTGAGATGTCCTGGACGCAGCGGGTCAAGCACCCCTCCAAGATGGTCCAGAAGGGCGATGTCGTTCAGTGCGTGGTGCTCAAGATTGACGCCGACACCAAGAAGATTTCGCTCGGCATGAAGCAGCTCGAGTCCAACCCCTGGTCGCTCCTCGAGGAGCGCTACCCGGTTGGCACGCAGATTGTCGGCAAGGTCCGCAACATCACCGACTTCGGCATCTTCATCGGCATCGAAGACGGCATCGACGGCCTCGTCCACATCAGCGACATGTCCTGGACAGCCAAGCTCAAGCACCCCTCCGAGGCCTACAAGAAGGGCGACGATGTTGAGGCGGTTGTCCTCTCCATCGACGTCGATAATGAGCGCTTCTCGCTCGGCATCAAGCAGCTCTCGGCCGACCCCTGGGAGAGCCTCCCCTCCCGCCTGCCCATTGGCTCGGTCACCAACGCGACCATCACCAAGATCACCGACTACGGCGCCTTTGCCGAGGTCGAGGATGGCATCGAGGGTCTCGTGCACATCTCCGAGCTTTCGCGCGACCATGTCACCAACCCCAACGATGTGGTGAAGGCCGGCGACAAGGTGAAGGTCGAGATCATCTCGCTCGAGCCCAAGGAGCGCAAGATTGCTCTCTCCATGCGCTCCTACCAGCAGCGCCTCGAGTCTGGCGCGCTCCGCAGCCACCGCGACGAGGGTGGTGCCACCCTCGCCGACCTACTCGGCAAGAAGGGCGAGTAATCCCGCCATGCGGCGGTTCTCCTCCGCATCGGCCTGTTGGCCGCCGGCGCTCCTCCGGGCAGCGTTGGCGGCCATCGCCGTTTTGTGGGCTGGGCCCGCTGCTGCCTCCGGCCCCGTCGTTACCCTCCAGCAGGTGCTCGATGCCGCCGACGCGCATCCGCTCGTCGGCAGCGAACGCTCGCAACGGGCAGAGGCCGCCGCCCGCGCCGACGAGGCCAGCTGGGCCCGCTTTCCCCGCATCGACATCCTCGCCACCCTCGCGCCGGTACCGACCATCAACCTCCGCGACCCCGGCGACCCCACGGCCGACACCCGCGATGAGACGGATCTGCTCAACGACCTCTTCGGCGACACCAACCCCTACTATCGCTTCGAGGCCAAGGCGGTTCAGCCGCTCTACACCTTCGGCAAGATCACCCTTGCACGGGAGATCGCTGCCGTGGGGCTGCGCGCGGCCGATGTTGAGGTAGAGAAGGCCCGCCTCGAGGCCCGCTTCGCCGCCTATCGCGCCTACCGCGCGGTGCAGTGGCATGGCGAGACAGATGCGCTGCTCCGCGAGGCCTTCGACCGGCTCAAGACCGCACGCGACAAGATTGAGGTCCGCATCGAAGATGGGGTCCCGGGCGCACGTACCGACCTCCGCAAACTCCTCATCTCCTTGCCCACAGTTGTCTCTGCGCGCTCGGCCGCCGACGAGGTGGGGCTAACAGCCCGCGAGTCGCTGGCCGCACAGTTCGACCTCGAGCCCGACTTCAGGCCCGAACCCTTCGACGCCACCGCTGGCACCGAGGCTCCGCCACTCGATAACGTCTTGGCCTTTGCCCGCTCTCATCGCCCGGACGCGCGCCTCCTCCTGCTGGCCGTGCAGGGAAGGGAGCTCGAGGCAACGCTCGGCTGGCGGCAGCTCGCCCCCGACTTCTTCGCGACCGCGGGCGTGGGTGCCGCCTACGCTCCCTCCATCACCGATGTCTCCGGCCCCTTCGTGGTCGACCCCTACAACCGATTCGGGGTCTCCATGTTCGTCGGCCTGAAGTGGGACCCCGATCTCTTCCGGAAGCTCGCCCAGACCACCCGCCTCGAAGCCCAGGCGGAGTCGACCCGCCAGAGCAGGTTGGCTGCGCTCGCGGGCATCGATGTCGAGGTGCGAACCGCCTACCATGAAGTTGCCGGAAAGCGGGCCGTCGTGGCTGCCTACCAGGAGGCCTTCCGTGCGGCCGACGCCTGGCTCAAGCAGGTCTGGTTCCAGTATTCGCAGGGCCTCGCAGAGTTCACCGAGGTCGAGGACCCGCTCAAGCAGTTCTACCAGGTGGCCGGCGCCCGCCTGAAGGCCATCCTAGAGCTGCAGGTGGCCCAGGCCAACCTCGCCATCAAGTGTGGCTCCGACCAATTCGCGGCTTGGCCCGCCGGTGCAAGTGTGGTTGAATAGCGCAGGGACTGTGCCGTCAGCAGCCCAGCTCCTTCGCGGGCCCACCCGTCACCGAGAGTAGGACCATGAGAATCGCCGCCCTGTTCGCCGCCTTCACCCTCTCCTCTATCTGCCTGCTCCCCGCGACGAGCGGTGCGGCTACTGCCGTCGCTGCCCCCGCCGCTGCCCCCGCCGCTGCCCCCGCCGCCGCTCCCGTATCGCCCACGGCCTACGTGCAGTCGCAGGCCGCGACCGTGATCGGCATCATCAACACGCCGGCCCGCCAGGGCTCACCTGCGGCGCGCGAGCGGGTGGAGAAGCTCAAGGGCGCAGTCCGAGGCTTCATGTCCTTCCAGCTGCTCGCCGACCGCACGCTCGGCGACCACCTCAAGGCCCGCACGCCTGCCGAACGCGCCGAGTTTCTGGGCCTGCTTACGCAGCTCATCGAGACCAGCTACGCCAAGAGCCTCGGTCGCGTTGAGGTCAAGCCGAGCGACTACACCGTCGCCTACACGGGCGAGCGGCTGCGGGGCGAGCGGGCCACCGTTACGGGTTCGGTCAAGGTCCGCTCCGATGCCCATGATGTCGAACTCAAGCTGCAGCGCAGCGGCCAAGGCTGGCTGGTCCTCGACATCGTTACCGATGAGGTCTCGCTCGCCGAGTCCTACTCCGAGTCGTTCGACCGCATCATCAAGCGCGACGGCTGGCCGGCGCTCATGACCCGGATGAAGGACAAACTCGCCAAGCTCCGCAACTAGGGCTGAGCGGCTCCGGCCGACTGACGTGCAGTACCAAGCCGGATCGCCCGTGCACTGCTGAGCGGCCCGACGTCCGACGCGGTGATGTAGTAGGCGATGGCGTCGTTCCAACGACCGGTTTCGAAGGCCTGATCGCCGCAGAGAGAGGCCTGTTCCATCAGTGGTCTATCGGCCATGGTGGAAGAAGATGCCCCCGTCGACTTGGCGATTGTCTGCGCCACGGTCCGCGCCAGGTGATAGGCCTCTGCAGCCTTCGCGCAGTCTGTCGCCGCCGCGAAGCCATCGCCGATTGCGAGGCGGACGCCAAAGAGGCTCGGGTAGACCGTCCCGTAGAGGAGGGTCTCGGACCGGGCGCGGGTGCTCGGCTCCTTGGCAGTTTCCTTGAAACAGTCCTCCGCGCGCGTCATCTCGGCGAGCGCCCCTTCGTGATTCTTCGACACCACATAACGATCGACGCCATTCTTGAAGATGGCTTCACAGCTTGCGACCGCCTGCCCTGATGCCGCGCGGGAGCGAACGATGGCACGCTCGGCTGCCAGCGCCGCGTCGTTCGGTGCCCGCCGTACCGCCTCGTCGTAGGCTGCAAGGCTGCCAGCCCAGTCACCCGCCGATGCCAGTGCCTGCGCACGTGCCGCCGGCTGGGAGTCGAAGCGGGAGGTGAGGCCCCTCACCCGGTCGCGGGCTCCGCGCACCCGTTCCGCTGTCTCTGAGGCCGGATCGTCCATCCGAAAGAGGGCGAACGAAATCGTGGCTGCCAGGCCGAGCATGCCGAGCACCAGAAGCATCGCAATGAGCCCTTTTTGTTCGCTGCGCTGGAGGTCGACCTCGGTGCCTCCGGCTGCGCTTCGCTGGAGCAGCTCCGCACGGACCGCTGAACGGTCGGAGGCAGTGTAAATCATAGCCGTGTTGCCAAGGACGACGACCTCGCCTTCCCGAAGCACGTGCTGTCGCACGGCCACTCCGTCGACGAGCACGCTTCCGGGGATTCCGGTGTCGGAGATCGTCCAGCGCCTATCCTGACGGGTGAGGCGCGCATGGAACCTGATCACGCCCACACGGTCGAGGATGAGATCGTTCGACGGGTCGCGACCCAGCGTCAGCGTGTCGCTGTCGAGGATGAGGGCCTCGTTGGTTCCGGGGCGATCGGTGATGAGGAGGTAGCCCACCAGCTCCGTGCGAAATCCGCCCGAGCGGGTTGCGACCCGCTTGGTGGAGACGGTGGAGCGGATGGTGTCGAAGGCGGCATCGGAGTCGAGCAGGCCATAGTCGTCCTGCGCAGCCTGGAGGTCCGCTGCGGGCGGGACGAAGATGGCGAAGCTGCCCGAGTCTCGGATCTCGCGAAGCTGCATCACGCGGAGCCGATACCCACCGATCTCAATGAGCGAGCGGTCGTCTAGACCCTTGTCGCCCTCGATGCGGTTGCCATCCACGAAGGTGCCGTTGGCTGAGCCCAGGTCGGAGATGAAGGGGCCTTCGAGGTCCACCCCCACCCGCGCATGCTGGCGTGAGATGGGCGTCCCTTTGAGGAGCACCTCGCAAGGCGCAAGACGGCCAATGGTCAACCCATTGGGCGGCAGCGCACGGTCGAAGACCAGCCGCCCCGACTCATCCTCTACGGTCAGGCGGTACTGCTGTTGCGCCGTCGGCAAGCTGCCGGAATCCGTCTGGGTCGGCGTCGTCACCCTGTCAGCTCTCGGTCAGGAAGCGGAGCGGCCGAAGGTTGCAGACACCGTTGGTGCCGTAGAGCTGCTCGCGGGCGAACCGCGGATGGGCAGCGAGGGTGAGTTCGCTCATGCTGACGACGAACAGCCCGCCAGCATCTGCATCCACATGGATGAGCAGGTCGATGCGGGCAGCGAGCCGGTCGTGCACCGCCGCCGACTCTGCAGCGCAATGTTCTGCCGCAGCAAAGGCAAGCGAAGAGATGGCGTCGGCGCTCGAGCGCGCGGCCACGGCAACCAGCGAGCTCACCGCATGCCCCGTCGGACCGGCGAGCCAGATGGCGACATCCTTCTCCACGAGCGGGTCGATAATCGCATAGTCGGGCCGCAGCATGAAGGCGCGCTGCAGGTCTGAGTTCAGCGAGTTGGTGTTGTTTTCCAAACGGAGCACGTTGAAGCCGCGCAGCGTGGTGGAAGGGACCTCCTCGACAATCACGATTCGGTCGCTGCTGTCGGCCAGCAGGCCATGAATAAAGGAGGTCGCAAGCGAGCGGTTGGGCGACGAGACAACCACGTTGGCCCGGAGCCGCAGCGCTCCCTGCAGCCAGGAGAGGATCGCCTCGGGGTCCCCTGCGCGGAAGGTCGCGCGAACATCACCGATGCTGCTCGGCGCGCGCATGATCGAGGCGGCGCCACCCTCGGCGCTCTTCGCGCCGTTCACAACAACCGTTGGGAAGCCATCGAGCAGGATGCGGGCAGACCCGCCAGAGCCCACTTGGGCCGCGATGGCGAGCCTCCGGAAGGCGAGCAGCGCGGTCTCTTGACGGCCGAATCCGACCTCAGCCCGCTGCAGCCGGTTGTTGGCCTGGCGCTCGAAGATCTCCCCCGTGGCCTGCAGATGCACCTCTGTGGCCTCCGTGGTGCTCAGCAGAAGCTCCAGCGGACCGAGCCCCAGGAGCTCTGCCAGCAGGAGCGGCGCGAGGGCCGCACGCTCGTCGCCGTCAAAGTCGGCGGGCGTCGCGAGATCCACCGCCTTGGCGACCAGCGGAGAAAACCGGAGCACATCTTCCTGGCGGGTCGGGTAGGCCAGCGGAAGATCGGCCAGACTCACACGGAGCAACGCACCGTTGAGCGCGGCGGCGAAGACCTCCGCAAAGGCTGCTCCCTCCGGGCGACGCAGCGGGCCGAAGACCGCGGGCTGGCGTTCGATGCGGATGCGCGCGCGCCGGCTCGGAGCCTCTGCCGCAAGGCGCTCGCCCTCCACCGAGGCGCTGCTGCTCGGCGATGCGGGCGCGAGTTTGCCTGCAGCCGAAAACGACGGCACGCCTACGGTGAGTCCCTCGGCAAGCGCCGAATGAACCGAGGTGACGCGTGTGCTTGTCGCCTCCTTGCCAAATCCTGTCGCGGGCAGGTGGGAGCCTGTCTCGATATCGCGCGGCATCACCTGCGCATGCGAGCCGGTCAGAGACGGCATGTTGCCCGACGGGCTGATCGGTGGCCCAATCACATACTCGCTCACGCTCGGTCGCGGCACGCCGGCACCCTCATGCTTGAGGAGAACCCGGAAATCCCCAACCACGATTGTGTCGCCCGACTTCACCTCGGTGGGTGCGCTGATCTTGTTCCCGGAGACCGATGTCCCGTTGGTGCTCTGCAGGTCGTGGACCACGAAGCGATCCTCGGTCACCACGATGCGTACATGCCGCTTGGAGACGCTCGACCGAGCAAGAATGATGTCGTTACCGTAGGCGCGACCCAGAACAATCTCGGGCTTGTCGAGTTCGATGCGCTCCGGCTGCTTGCCGCGTTCTGTGACCGTGATGCTGTACATGGTGACCAGACCTTTGAGAGGCATAAGAGCGCGAGTCCCTTCCGGATTCGCGTTGTCTCAAGCGTGTTTGCGACTCTGAACCGAACAGGGCGAACGGTCAAGAGCGGCGGCGCAGACGGTGTTCATTCTGACGCGGCGGCCCGGTCGCGCCCGGTCGTTACCGTCGTCGCACCGCTGCGAACCTGAGATGCAACCTGCGGCTGTGACTGGCTGATGATGAGGCCCGAGCGGGCGCTCTCCGTGTAGAGGTGGCAAGAGACAAAGTGGCCGGCACCCACCTCGGTAAGCGCGGGCGCCTCGGTCCGGCATCTGCCGTAGGCCGCAGGGCAGCGCGTATGAAACCGGCAGCCTGAGGGCGGGTTGATGGGGCTCGGCACATCGCCCTTGAGCAGAATCCGCTCACGCCGCTGCGTGGTGTCCGGCTCCGGAATCGCCGACAGCAGCGCCTGCGTGTAGGGATGGGCCGGATGCTTGAATAGCTCGTCGGTCTCTGCGAGTTCGACCAGCTGACCGAGGTACATGACCGCGATCCGGTTGGAGATGTGGCGGACCACACTCAGGTCGTGGGCGATGAAGAGGTAGGAGAGTTTGAACTCGTCCTGCAGGTCGAGCAGCAGGTTGATGACCTGCGCCTGCACCGAGACGTCGAGCGCCGAGACCGCCTCGTCGCAGACGATGAACTCGGGCTTGAGCGAGATGGCCCGAGCGATGCCGATGCGCTGCCGCTGACCACCCGAGAACTCGTGCGGGTAGCGCGAGACATAGCTCCGCTGCAGGCCCACCTTCTCGAGCAGCCCCATCACCTCTTCGCGCACATTGGCGGCCGTCGCGACGCCATGAATGCGCATCGCCTCGCCCACGATGCTCTCGATCGTCATGCGCGGATTGAGGCTCGAATAGGGGTCCTGAAAGACAATCTGCATGTTGCGCCGCTCGGCGCGTAGCTCCGAGGGAGAGAGTTGGAACAGGTCGCGCCCCTTGAAGAGCGCCGACCCCGAGGTGGGCTCGACCAGGCGGAGCAGCGTGCGGCCAATCGTCGTCTTGCCGCACCCCGACTCGCCAACCATGCCGAGCGTCTCGCCAGGGAAGATGTCGAACGAGACATCGTCCACCGCCTTTACCTGGCCAACCGTGCGGCCCAGCAGCCCCTTCTGAATGGGGAAGTACTTCTTGAGGCCCGTCACCCGGACAAGCGGCTCAGGCCGTTGCGGCAGCTGGGTGGTGGTGCCGTGCGAGGGTGTGAAACTCATGGTGCCTCTCCGCCGCGGATGGATTCGCCGATGCTGCCGTCGCGCCAGCTCTTCACGATGGTCCGGCCGTCGATGTAGGGCCCGGTGGCAGCCTTCGCGCCCGATTCAATCTCGGCAGCGAAGTGGCAGGCCACAGCGTGGCCACCACCCACCTCTTTGAGCAGCGGCTCCGACTCGGCACAGGCCGAGGTTGCGAAGGGGCAGCGGGTGCGGAAGCGGCAGCCGGTCGGGAAGTCGAGCGGCGAAGGGACCATGCCGGGGATGGTCGGGAGCCGGCCGCCACGCGCGGCCGACATGCTCGGCAGGCTGCGGAAGAGGCCGATGGTGTAGGGGTGCAGCGGCCGCCGGAAGATGTCGCGCGCGTCGCCCCGCTCGACCACCTTGCCGGCATACATCACGGCCACATCGTCCGAGACCTCCGCGACAACCCCGAGGTCGTGCGTGATCATCAGGATGCTCATGCCGAGCGACTTCTGCAGGCTGTTGAGCAGGTCGAGAATCTGCGCCTGAATCGTCACGTCGAGTGCCGTGGTTGGCTCGTCAGCAATGAGCAGGTCGGGCTTGCAGACCAGCGCCATGGCAATCATGACCCGCTGCTTCATGCCGCCCGACATCTGGTGCGGGTAGTCGTCGATCCGCTTTTCGGGGCTCGGGATACCGACCTGACGGAGCATGTCGATGGCGAGGTCGCGCGTCTCCTTCGGTCCCAGGTCGAGGTGGAGCGAGATGGCCTCGGAGATCTGATTCCCCACCGTGTAGACGGGGTTGAGACTGGTCATCGGCTCTTGGAAAATCATGCCGATGCGGTTGCCGCGAATCTTCCGCATCTCCCGCTCAGACAGGGCGCCGAGGTCCTGCCCTTCGAAGAGCACCTGACCGCTCACGGTCCGTCCGGGAGGCGACGGAATCAGCCGCATGATGCTCAGCGCGGTGACGCTCTTGCCGCAGCCCGACTCGCCAACCACGCCAAGAGTCCGTCCGCGACGGATGGCGTAGGAAACGCCGTCAACGCTCGGCGCGATGCCGATGTCGGTGAAGAACCAGGTCCGGAGGTCCCGGAGCTCGAGCAGGGGGGTTTCGGTGGGGTTGTTCACTTGCGAAGCCTTGGGTCGAGCGCGTCGCGGAGGCCTTCGCCCGCGAGGTTGAAGGCCGAGACGGTTACAAAGATGGCCACGCCGGCGATGAGCATCATGGCCTCGTCGCTCGTGTCGCGGCCGTAGGCGAGAATGCGCCCCCACGAGGGGAGCGTCGGGTCACCGAAGCCCAGGAAGGAGAGCGAAGACTCGACGATAACCGACGAGGCAACGCCGAACGTGGCTGTGACCAGAATCGGTCCGAGCGCGTTGGGCAGCACATGACGGAAGATGATGCGGGTGTCGGTGAGGCCTGCCGCGCGAGCCGCCGTCACAAAGTCGAGGTTCCGCAGCCGGAGGAATTCGGCGCGTACCAGACGAGCCGGGCCTGTCCAACCCGTGAAGCCGATGATGACCATGACCCAGAAGATGGAGGGCTGCTCGAGGAAGCCGATAAAGGTCAGGATGAGGAAGAAGCTGGGGAAGCAGAGCAGCAGCTCGATGAGCCGCGACACAATCAGGTCCCAAGCGCCACCGAAGAAGCCCGCGACTGCGCCAAGGATGGTACCGATGGTCACATAAATGGAGACAGCGATAACGCCGACCGCCAGCGAGACGCGGGTGCCGAAGAGGAGCCGGACGAAGATGTCGCGGCCGGCGCCGTCCTGGCCGAGCAGGTGGCGGATGCCGGGCCCCTCTGCCCCGTAGAGCGTGTCATCGAACTGAATCCGCAGGGGCGGGAAGAGGTAGAACTGCTGCGAAGTGTCGGCCAACAGCCGATAATCGAGCGTCGGCGAGCGGGGGTCGATGGCCAGTAGGCCCGCGAAGACCACCAACAACAGGGCGGCAAGCCCCAACTGGAAGTTGGTCTCGGCTGCCCGACGCCGAGTTACCTCATACCCCTTGATGGACCGGACAAAGAGTCGGTTGGACAGCCAGAGGAAGGGCGCGGCGAGCAGGAAGAGGTTGAAGAAGAGGTCGACGCCGTTCTCGTAGATGTTCCGGTTGAACAGCAGCGCATGAACAAGTGGGAAGGAGAGTTTGCCGCTCTCTGAGACCCAGATGAGCGGCACCTTCGAGGCAATGAGCGGGGCGATCACCGCCAGCACGAGCAGCGCGATGATGATGTAGACCGCGACCACGCCCGTGATGTTCTTGCGGAACTGTCCCCAGACAATCGACCAGTAGGAGGGCGGCTCGGCGACCGCGGTGGTGGGTACCTGCGTGGTCATGGCCTCACTCCAGGCTGATGCGCGGGTCGACCAGCGCATAGGAGATGTCGGAGAGAAGGATGCCGAGCAGGGTCAGCACCGAGGCAATGAGCAGCTCGCCCATGATGACGTTGTAGTCGCGGAACTGGATGGCTGTGATCATCAGCTTGCCCATGCCGTCGATGGCAAAGATGTGCTCGATGATGATGGAGCCGCCAATGAGCGCGGGCAGGGTGAAACCCAGCAGCGTGAGGATGGGGATAAGCCCGTTTCGGACCGCATGTTTCATGATGACGATCCACTCAGGGAGCCCCTTCGCACGGGCCGTTCTGACATAATCGCTGCGGATGACATCGAGCAGACCGGTACGGGCGTAGCGGCTGATGGCCGCCAAGCCACCGTAGGTGAGGCAGACCAGCGGGAGGATCATGTGCCAGGTCATGTCGCCCAACATCTGCATCGTCGTCTGCATGTTGGGATCGCCCGACTGGAAGCCGGAGACGGGGAACCAGGAGAAGATGCTCTTGTTCGCGTCGGTCAGGTAGGTCTGCATCAGCGTCGCAGCGAAGAAGCTGGGCAGGCTGTAGAGCACGAAGAGGCCAAGGCCGACGCCGCGATCTGCGAACTGGTTGTGCCGCACCGCTGCAAGCACGCCGAGCGGCACCGAGATGAAGTAGGCCAGAAAGAGCGAGGCCAGCGAGAGGAAGATGGAGTAGCGCCAGTGCTCCTGGATCACATCCCAGACCGGCCGCTTGAACCGGGTCGAGGTGCCGAGGTCGAGCACGATCAAGTTGCCCATGTACTTGTAGAACCGGGTCTCGGTGAAGACGCTCACCACCGTACCCATGGGCGTCCGCTCGAAGCGGGGCGCTGCCTTGGTGAACCAGGTGGTCCACTTGGCGATGGTCGCAGCCTTGTCGGCCGGTGACGCGTCGAGTGCGTAGGTCCATTGCGAGATCTCGGCGTTCTCCGTGAGCACATCACGGTTGGCCGCCTTTGCTTCGGCGGTCGCCTGCTCGCCATCGTGCACCACAATCGAGCGCCGCGCATTCACCGACAGCCGCTGTACGGCCAAGAACCGCACCTTCTCGGTGATGGTGCGGTTGATGATCCACTGCTTGCCCGCATGTTCGAGCGGTGCCAGCGGCTTCGACAGGTCGGGGGCTACTTTCAGGTCTGAGGCGGAGAGGCTGAGTCCGTCGCCAGTGCCGTCTGCGGGCTCGAGCCGGAGGTAGCCCTGCGCAATCTGGATGAGGAAGGGGACGATGGTCAGGCCCCAGTTCTCTACCTCCTCTTCGGCAGCAAAGACCTCTTTGGCTGCCGGCTTCGGCGGACGGATGGGGTCGAGTTCGATGACCTCCATCGCAAGGAGTTTGTCGGTCAGCGCCTCTTTGGCGGCTGCGTCGAGACCGGGCTTCGTCAGCTCCGCACGGAGCGCGGTGACGTCGGCGTTGGCGATGTTGCTGATGACCGAGGCCGCGGTTGAGCCGACTGCGAGCGCCTCACGCTCACCGGCAATCGGCGTCGCCATGTTGCTGGCGATGACATGCAGGTGGCGCTCCACATCGGCGCGCTCCAACCGGTAGCGGAAGTTGAGGAGGATGGGCTTGTCGAGGTTGTAGTGCTCCTTGAAGAGCCGGAAGCCTTCGCGCGAGTTGGCGTTCTGATCCGCCCGCTCACTGCCCGATGCGTTCGTCGCCTGTCCCGGGTTGCCCGGGGCGAGGTTGATGATGCCGAAGATGACGATCGCAATCATCACCATGGTCGGGATCATCAGCAGGATCCTCTTGAGAATGTAGCGTGCCACGGTGCCTGCCTACCCCTGCGAACTACTTCGCATCCTTGACGAACCAGTTGGTCGTCCATGTGTAGGGACGCACAACCGAGAAGGAGACATTCTCGATCCGGTTGCGCCAGGCGCCAATCTCGTCCCCGCCGAACCAGAAGGTGTAGGGCTGCTCCTCGTGCACCAGCTTGTGGAAGCGCGAGAAGAGCTCCTTGCGCTTGGCAGGGTCGAACTCCGACCGCACACCCTCGATGATCTTGTCGGCCTCGGCATTGCGGAAGCCAACCCGGTTGCTGCTCTTGGGAACGTCGGCCTGGCTGGAGTGCCAGATCTGGTAGAGGTCGGTGTCCCAGCCAAGCTGCCAGCCGCCCGTGTAGGCCTCAAAGTCCTTCTGCTCCATGCGGCGGACCAGAATCGCCCACTCCGCAGGCTCAATCGTCATGATGACGCCGATGGTGCGGAGGTCGTTCCGGAAGGCCTCCATCGCGGCGATGAACTCGGGCCGGTAGCCGTAGGTCAGCATGCCGAAGTTGAACTCGACAGTCTTGCCGTCGATGACCTTCTCGCGGATGCCGTTGCGGTCGGTGTCGCGCCAGCCAGCCTCGTCGAGCAGCGCTGCAGCCCGCTTGAGGTCGAACGGCCAGGGCGCAATCGTCTGGTCGTAGTCGGGGCCGGCGATGTAGAAGGGACCGCTGAGCAGCCGGCCGAGGCCCTGCATGTTCTGCTTGAGCATCAGCTCGCGGTTGAAGGCGTGGGTCATTGCGAGGCGGACGCGGCGGTCGCCGAAGAACTTCCCGTCGGCATTCCAGCCGAGGTAGCGGTAGGAGGTGGCCAGGTAGTGGT
>CAIQPA010000425.1 GCA_903873545.1 uncultured delta proteobacterium | reverse complement strand
CACCGTCATCGACATGCACCAGGATGCCTACTCCGCCTTCATCTTCACCCCGGAAGGCGAGGTCTGCCCGGAAGGCAGCAGCCCCGCGAAGGGATGGGACGGCGCACCGGCCTGGGCCGTCTTCACCGACGGCGCCTCCACCTGCATCACGGGCGACCGCAACTCGTCGCCCGCCGTCCGCAACGCCTGGAACGCCTTCTACGACAACCGCGACGGCATCCGCGACCGGTTCATCGCAACCTGGAGCGCCATCGCAACACGCTTCGCGGGACGGCCCGAGGTGGCGGGCTACGATGTGCTGAACGAGCCCGAGGTATCTCGCCCCGCCGCCCTGCTCGGCCCGCTCTACAACGGCCTCCTGCGCGACGCCGTAGCGGCCATCCGCGCCGCCGAGTCCGGCGCCCCGTTCGAGCACCTCATCATGGTGGAGCCGGCCATCCCCGCAGGCAACCCCTCGTTCGGCATTGTGGTGCCGAGCCGAGGCACGATCGGAGCCGAGGTCACCAACCTTGTCTCGGCGCCCCACAACTACGCGGAGAGCATCAGCGTGGGGGCCGCGGGCCTGACCATCGAGCTGATGAACCAGTTCTACCTGAACGCGGCCAAGACGCTCCGGGTGCCGACCTGGATTGGCGAGTATGGCTTCTGGGACACCTCGGAGAGCACGGTTGCGAAGGTGGAGCGCTACGCTGCCGACGAAGACCGCCGGCTGCTCCACGGTGCCTGGTGGCAGTGGCGTCAGCCCTGCGGCGACCCCCACTCGGTTGGGCCGGTCGGCGAGTTCGAGGTCATCCACCTGCACGGCCTTGCCTGCCCCGGCGACCAAAACCTCGGGCCCACGGAGCCCTTCATGCGGGCGCTCCGCCGCGGCTATGTTCGGTCTGCGCCGGGCCGCATCACGTCGCTCACGAACGACCTCGCTACGGGTGCCACGACCGTCGAGGGCGAGAACGACGGCATGGCGGGCGAGCTCATCGTCTGGACACCAACCTCCGACGCAACCCACGCTGTCACAACCGAGGGGCTCGACACGGTACGGACCTTCGCGGTGGGCAGCGGCCGCATCCTGGTGGCGCGGGTCACGGCACCTGCCGGCTACCGGCTTGAGGTAACGACGAGGTAGCTCTCGGCGGAGGAACATCTGGCGGTGTCGACGGCGCTAGGCGTTGGGCTGCAACTGGGTGATAGTGTTTGCGCATGCAGCGTCTTCTCTCGTTGTGCGCGAAGGAGCCCTATGCGCAACCACCTGCCTCTCGCCCTGACACTGCTCACGACCTGGCTCGCAGCCTGCTCGAGCGACACGCCGGACATCGCCGGCAGCGCCGCCTGCGACTATCCGCTCGTCACGCTGCAGACGGGCGGAGACAGCTCGTGCGATGGCGGCGGAAGCCACCGGTGGCCCATCGGCATGCTCCCGACCGACTGCCACGGCTGGCGGGCCACAGACACGCTTGGCTCCGTCCACGACAACTCCGCCAACAACATCCACTGCCTCCCGGACGGCTCCTTCGCGTTCACCCAGTTTTCCGGCAACATCAACTGCGAGGGCACGGGGACGGTGAAGCACTACACGGCAGGCGTCTGCGAGCAGGACACGCCGCCCTCGCTCTACACGGTCGCCAGCGACCTCACCTGCTGCACCGACCCGACCGCGCCCGCCTGCACGACGGGCTCCCCCACGGTGGACCGAGACGAGGCGCAGGTCGCCCTCAACGGCGAAGGCTGCGTGGAGTAGGCGGCGCTCATAAGGCGGGGCCCCGTCCCACCCCCACCGCGCACCCCCGCACACCTCCTGTGTGATAGCCGCAGCCTATCGCACAGATACCAACATTGTATTCGTCACAGCGGGGGGTTGGTGTAGACAGCGCACCGGAACAAACTGGCACGCATCTATCGTTGCGTGCCCCGACTGCCCTTTCTCTCCCCGTTTGATTTGAGGTGTGATGATGCAAAGCGAAAGCAAGTGCCCTGTTCTCCGGCAGCAGACCGTTGGTCGCCGTTCCAACCGTGATTGGTGGCCCAACCAGGTCAACCTCAAGATCCTCCATCAGCACTCCGTTGCGACCAACCCGCTGGGCGCTGACTTCGACTACGCTGAGGCCTTCAGCAAGCTCGACCTCGCCGCGGTGAAGAAGGACCTCACGGCCCTCATGACCGATAGCCAGCCCTGGTGGCCGGCCGACTGGGGCCACTACGGCGGCCTCATGATCCGCATGGCCTGGCACGCTGCCGGCACCAACCGCACGGCCGACGGTCGTGGCGGCGCCGGCGCCGGCACCCACCGCTTCGCGCCGCTCAACACCTGGCCCGACAACGGCAACCTCTACAAGGCCCGCCGCCT
>CAIQPA010000424.1 GCA_903873545.1 uncultured delta proteobacterium | reverse complement strand
CGGCATGGCGATGAACTTCGACGCCGACTCGGGCGTCAACAACAGCTACCTCTTCGTAAACTTCATGCAGACCGAGGCAGACGACTTCGGGAGCAAGACAAGCTGGTCGCTGAGCGACACCACCACGCTGTTCGGGATCGGGTTTGAGATGTGACCCCGAGCATCGGATCCGGCTCCGGGTAGCCTACGATGGCGCCCAGTTTCACGGCTGGCAGATTCAGACTTCGAAGCCGAGCGTCGAGGGTGAGTTGACCCGTGTGGTGGCTTCGCTTTCGGGCCAGAAGTTGAAGGTGTGGGGTGCGAGCCGTACCGACGCGGGCGTGCATGCGGTGGGTCAGGTCGCGGCGTTCGACGACACAGGCCGGTACGAGCCGGAGGTCTGGTACCGGGTGCTCAACCGTCTGACTGCGGATGGGCTTGTGGTGATGGGTGTCGACCGTGTGCGGGGTTCGTTTCATCCGCGTCACGATGCGCGCGGCAAGGTCTATCGATACGACATCGTGGAGGGGTTCCACGCGCTGCCGCTCGACCTGCACTCCGCCTACCACCTGCACCGTCCGCTGAATGTGGAGGCGATGGCAGAGGCGGCACAGTACCTGCTCGGCGAGCACGACTTTGCGAGCTTTCGAGGTCCGGACTGCGCGGCCCAGGGTACTGTCCGCAGGCTCTTCGTGGTGAGCGTCCGCCGGATCGGCGAGGGTCGGGTTCGCGTGGTGGTCTCGGGAACGGCCTTCCTTAAGTACATGGTGCGCATTCTGGTTGGCACGCTCATCGATGTGGGCCACGAGCGCCGGAAGCCGGAGTGGGTCAAAGAGGTGCTCGAGGCGAAGAGCCGGAGGGCAGCCGGGATGACTGCGCCTGCCTCCGGACTGACGCTGGTGCGAGTGTTTCATCCAGATTACCCCTATCCTGGCACCGAATCGTCACGCGGCATCGGCTCCTTTGGATAGGTTGCCCGCGTGCCATCAGCGTGGTAGCCACCGCTTCCGCCGCTGACCGCGCGCGAGGAGAGAGGAAGAGACGTATGAAGATTCCAAGCACGCGCGTGGTGGTGCCGAACCTGTTCACGCTTGGCGCCACTTTTTGCGGTATCTCTGCGCTTTGGTTGGCCTTCGAAGCCAAGAGCGCGGACGACTTCTACCTCGCGACGACGCTCATCCCTTTGGCCTGCTTCCTCGACGGTCTTGATGGCCGGGTGGCGCGGATGCTGAATGGCGAGACCAAGTTTGGCATGGAGCTCGATAGCCTGAGCGATGCGATTACCTTCGGCGTGGCGCCCGGGTTCCTGCTCTACGCCTGGGCACTCAAGCCCTATGAGTTGGGAGGCCTGTTCGTGGCCTTTGCCTTTGCAGCGGCAGCGATGGTCCGGTTGGCCAGGTTCAATGTGCAGGCGGAGGACCCTGCGCGGGGAAACCGGTACTTCACCGGGCTGCCTGCTCCGATGGGGGGCATGGGGATCGCGGCGCTCATCGCCTTTCAGATTGAGGTGTTTGATCGGGGCGAGGCGCTTGATCATGAGCGCCCATACCTGGCGGCCTACGCGGTGTTGCTAGCGGTGCTGATGGTGAGCGAGGTCCCCTTCCGGACCTTCAAGGATGTCCGGATGACGGCTGGAGTAAAGGTGACAATCGGGGCGGTTCTGGCGGCGGTGGTGGCGGTGGGGCTGTGGCAGGGGTTCATGATTTCTTTGTCGCTGGTTCACACTGTCTACCTCGTGACGGGTCTTGGGGCGGCACTGCTCGGGCTTCGGGTCGCGGCCCCTGGGAGCGGCGCTGTGGTGTCAGACACAGAGGAAGAGGACGAGAGCGTCTAGGCAGTTACCTTGACACGACCATGGGCTCCGCCTAGTTGGCCGCGTTGAAATCGAGTGCTCGGCAGGTCTTTTTGTCGAAGCAATGGATGTGATCTCACGAAAGAGCGTTGGCTCTTTCGCAACGGCAGGAGTTGGAGAACATGAAGATCGTTGGCAATGCGTGGATGAAGATGCTGGCAAGCGGGATGTTCCTGACTGCCTTGGTTGGTTGCGGTGAGGATGCCGCGAAGACGACCGAGACCGATTCTGGTTCGGACACGACGGCAGACACGGGTACGACTGACACGGGTACCGCTGACACGGCTCTCGACACGATTGAGGTCGATACGACCGACACGGGTGGCGCGATCTCCTGTACCCGGACGGCCGACTGCGAGTCGCAGCTCGGCGCTGGCTTCATCTGTGAGAATGGCACCTGCGTGGAGCAGCTGCTTCCCGACCCCTGCGCTGCAGACGGTCAGGAGTGCACGGATGCGGCGGCTCAGGAGACGGACGAGTTTGTCTGTGTGACGGAGACCGAAGGCGGGACAGCCGTCTGCCGTCAGCTTTGCAACGCCGACACCGCCGATGACACGGGCTCGGAAGACTGCCCGCTGAACACCTACTGCTTCGATGTTGGCGCGACGAGCGCGAGCGGCCTGACGGGCGCCTGCACCCCGGGCGACTGCACGACGAACATCTTTGACGAGACCGCTTGCGATGGCGTGGGCACCTGCTTCCCCGTCGGTCACGGCGCCAGCTTCTGCATCGGCGCCGGCACGGCCATCGAGGGTGAGCCCTGCGGCCTCGACACCACGACGACGCCTCCGGACACGGATGTCTGCGCTCCCGGCCTTCTCTGCTCGAACAGCGTCTGCGTCGAGCCCTGCAACCGGACGAACGGCAACGCCGACTGCACGGACGGCCTCACCTGCCTCGCTGCCTTCGACTTCACCCCGCGGAACCGTCCGGGCCTCTGCGGCACGGCTTGCGACGCCTTCTCGGTTGGCCAGTGCCCCACGGATGAGACCTGCCAGCCCTTCCTGGGCCGCGCCGGCGTGAACATCTGGGCCTGCGTTGCCTCCACGGGCGACACCACCTTCGGCCCCGATGAGATCTGCGACGGGACGGGCGCTTGCGAAGAGGGTTACCTCTGCGTTGGCTCTGAGACGGATGCCGGTGGCAACACCATCAGCCGCTGCACGCAGCTCTGCGACACCGAGGCGGAGCTCGCCGGCGAGACCCCCTGCGGTTCGGCCGGTGCCGGCCCCGCGCTCATCCCGACCATCGCCTTCGGCGCGGCTTCGGGCTTCCTCTCCTTCCCCGCCGGCTCCTATGACGTACAGGTTCGCGATGTGGCCTCGGGCTCGCTCGTGACCGACCTCTCGGTTGCCGTTGCTGCTGGCGAGGTCCACACGGAGCTTGCGACGCTTGACGCCGCTGGCGACTTCACCCGCTTCACCTACGTCGACCTCCGCGCCGGCGAGACCCTTCCCGCCAACGGCGTGCGCCTCATCCACGCCGCTTCTTCGGCCCCCGATGTCGATGTTTACGTCGCGACCGCGCTTGAGACGCTCGCCTCGGGCGACTCGTCGGGCGCTGTTGAGGCTGCTGCTGGCTCCTACAACCTCTGGCAGGACGAGGTTCCGGGTGCCTTCTCGCTCACCGCGGGCGAGGCCAACGATATCTTCTACTTCGACGGCAACACTGCGTCGGCCTCCTACATCGCCGGCGCCACTGTCACGGGTGCGCTTGTTCGCCTTGTCCACGGCTCGGACCTTGCTGGCAATGTTGACGTCTACGCCGATTGCGCGACCGACTTCACGGGTTGCACGGCTGCCGAGCGGGTTGCTGCTGACTTCGCCTTCGGCGATGTCTCGGGCTACGTTGCCGTCGCCGCGGGCGAGCACACCTTCTACCTCGCCGCCGCCGGCGCCGACCCGACCACCGATTCGGCGCTCCTGACCGTTGGTCCCATCGCTCTCTCCGAGGGTGGCCGCTACACGGCCGTCGCGAACGACATCGGTGGCCCCAATGTTGCGCTGCTCACCGACAGCACCACGGCTCCGGCCGCTGGTAAGTCGACCATCCGTCTGCACAACTTCTCGACTGCTGAGATCGGCACGGCGCTTGAGTCCACCACGCCCATCGCCAGCGGCGTTGCGTTCGGCGAGTCTGTCGAAGGCGCCACGGCTGCCTACATCGCGCTTCCCGCCGGCGGCTACGTTGCGGTTCTTCGTGGCGCTGGCGCCGCGGCTTCGACGGCTCCCGCCTTCGTTGCTCCGTTCAACCTCTCGGGCCTGCTCACCGCGATTGTCGCCGACAGCGGCGCCGGTCTGACCGCCATCGCGATTAGCGACTCCATCGTCGCCCCGGCTGCTGGCCAGGGCTCGGTCCGCGTCATCCACGCAGCCGACGGCGTTGGCGCCGTCAGCATCAACCTTCCCGGCACGGTCAACGCAATCTGCGCTCGTAGCGCCGTTGCCGGCATCGGCTTCTGCCAGGAGTCCTGCGAGCCCTTCCCGCGGAACCCCGGTTCGAACTACGGCTGCTCGACCGATGGCGACGGCTGCTTCCCGGTCGTTCTGACCGAGGACGAGGCGAGCGCGCCCGTCGGCATCTGTGATGCAAATGAGGGAACGGTCGGGCCCTTCGAGCCCTGCGCCGAAGACGGCACGATCGGCGAGTGCGCTGACTTCGCTGTCTGCCTCGACTTCACCGACGACGGCGCCGCCAACCCGAACTGCAACGCTCTCTGCGCTCCGTTCGAGCAGGGCGACGTATGCGGCGCTGACGCGACCTGCAGCGCCATCTTCCCGCTCACGGGCAACCTTGGCTTCGGCATCTGCACGCAGGAGTTCAGCGCTGGCGCCATCGGCGGCCGCTGCACCAACGAGGGCACGCCCTGCGAGGCGGCCGGTACGCTCTGCCTTGACACCGGCGCTGGCGCCACCTGCGTCCTCGCCTGCCGCGAGGGCTTCGACGACTGCGCCAACGACCCCGGCACGACCTGCAACGTGGGTACGCTGAACCCCGACGTGGTCCCCGTCTTCCTGGGTCTCTGCCTCTAAGCAGAAGAACAGCCAGAAGGCTCGTTTCGATGGCGTCGGGTTCGCTCGGCGCCTTCGCCGTTTTTGGTAGCGCGCGCTTGCGGGTCGGCATCTTTCCGTTACAATGCGTTTTCCCTTCCGCCATTGGAGCATGCCGCCATGAGCCTTCGTACCCTCTTCGTTCGTACCCTCGGCCTCTCGCTCCTCTCGCTCGTTGCGGGCTGCTCCTCTGACGAGGTCGTGAACAACGGTGGCTCCAGTTCGGGCGGTGATCGCACGCGTGATGATGCCGGCGCCGACGCGGCTGGCGCGACGGACACGACCAGCGGCTCCGGCAGCGGCGCCACCGATACGGGTACGCCTGGACTCGATGTGGAGACCGATGCGCCCGCAGACACAACCGCGGACACGACTGCCGACACCGCAGCCGACACTGCTGCAGACACCGCGCCGGACACCACGCCGCTCGTCCCCGTAGATTGCACCGCGATTCCCATCGCGGCAACCACGGGAGAGACCTGCGACCAGGCCGCTCCGGCTTGTGCGCCGGGCGCCGCCTGCATTGGCCTCGGCGCCGGGCTGGGGGCCAAGTGCCTCCAGATCTGCACGCCGGGTCAGTGCTCGGATATCTGCGGCGCGCAGGGCACCTGCTCTGGTCTTGCTGACCAGAACAACAATCCGCTGCTGCAGGACCTCGATGGCGACGGCATCGAGGATGAGGTGGGTGGCTGCTTCCCCGTAGTGCAGGCCTTCGCTCTGTGCGGTACCGCATCGACGGGCGGCTGCGCTGATGGCCAGATCTGTGTGGGCGACGCGACTGCGGCCAATTGCACGCCTACCTGCACTACGCCGGGCGCTTCGTGCGGCAACTTCAATGGCGTTGAGGCGCTTTGCAACGTCACGCTGGAGTCGGCCGACGGTACAACGCAGAACGGCTGCTCCATTGATTGCACGACGGCAACCGACTGCCCGACGGGCCTTACCTGCGTGCCGATCACGGGCGGCAGCATCTGCCTTGCGCGCTAGCACCATGCGGCTGTTCGGGGCGCTCTGCGCGCCGGCGCTGCTCGCCTGTTTGACGGGCTGTTTCGAGGCCGATCCTGCGCCGCTGGTGGCTGGGCAGCCGGGAACCTGTGAAGCGATTGCGGTCGCAGCTGAGATTGGCGCCCGCTGTAACGCCGGAGCGGCCGCGGCCTGCGCGCCGGGGGCGCTCTGTGTGGCCTATGTGGGCGGTGAGACCCGCTGCCTGCAGACCTGCTCGCCAGACCTCTGCGAGGGGATGTGCGGCGAGGGCGCCTGCGTGCCGCTCGAGCAGGCCGACGGCACCCGCTTCTCTGCCGACATCAACGGGGATCGCCAGCCCGAGGAGGTTGGCGTCTGCGAGCTGACCTCGGGCCCCTTCGAGCGCTGCGGCGTCACCGACGCCCGGAGCTGCCGACCGGGCAGCATCTGTCTCGGTGGCCGCGCGGGCGAGGCCGATGGCAACTGCATTCCGCTGTGCGACGAACTCGGTGGGCGCTGCGGCAGCGTTCAGGGCGCCGAGGTTGGGTGCACGATGACGCTCCCCGCGACGGCCGACAGCATCGAGTTGCACGCATGCACCATCCCCTGCTCAGCCGACAGCGACTGCCCCCTGCCGTGGGTCTGCTTTCAGCTCTCCACCGGCGGCCTCTGCCTCGCGCCATGAGGCGGGTCTGGTCCGGGGTCTTGCTGCTGCTTGCCGGCTGTTTCGGGAGCAGCGAAGTGGCTGTGCAGCCCGGGCTCGATGTGGAGAGCGGGCCGTTGCGTTGCGAGGGGGTTCCGCTCGCCGAGGTCGTGGGTGAGCTCTGCAGGCGTGGGAGTTCCGATTGCGGCGCCGGTTCGGACTGTGTCCTCGACGCCTGGTCCGGGGAGAGCCGCTGCCGGCAGCATTGCGTGGTGGGTGTGTGCGAACAGGGTTGCGGCGTTGGCGAAGTTTGCGACGAGCCCTGGTCGCCGGAGGGCGCCGACCTTGGGCGGCTCGACCTGAACGGCGACGGCGTCTCGGAGTCTCCGCTGGCGGTCTGCCGACGCCTGCAGACAGAGCCTGCGGGTACCTTCGAGATGTGTGGAAACAGCGCAGCGCTCGCGCTCAACCGGGGCTGCTCCGATGCGGCGCTCTGTGCCCGCTTCTTTGAGGTGAGCGTTGCGGGGACCTGTCTGCCCGCTTGCGATGGTGACTGCGCGGCCGTCGATGGCTATGTGCCCTCATGCTTTGATGTCGGCGACAGTGTGCGCCGGTGCCTTCTGGAGTGCAGCGATGAACTCTACTCTTCGGACTGCCCGCGCGGCATGGTCTGCCGTCCGGTGCAGGAGGGCTTCGCACTCTGCGTGCGTTAGCCTGATGTTTCTGGTGGGCTGCGGCAGCGAAGGGTTTGCGCTGACCGAGGTCGATGGCGGCTTTGTGCTAGGCGCCGACACAACAGGCTCGGGCGAGGGTAGCGCGTCCACCGTGGAGGCGACCTGCTCTACGGGGCCCGATGGTTCGGCCTGCGCTGCGGAGCGCCCCCGCTGCCTGCCGAGCGCTGCGGGAGGTTTCGGCTGCATCGCGGCGGGTACCGTCGCGCTGGGCTCCGTCTGCGCGACGGAGGGCGTGGACGACTGTCAGGTTGGCGCCATCTGTGTGAAATCAGATGATGTGCAGGGTTGGCGCTGCCGGCAGCTCTGCGGTCCCGCTGATCCCTGCCCGACGGGCCTCTGTTCGCCCCTCGGGCCGCGTGGCGCGAGCGCCTGTCTTCCTCTCCCCTAGCCCGCGTGTGAAGCATGTCTGAAGGTGCTGCTCTCTATCTGCTCGACATCGAAGGAACGACCACCTCGGTGGGCTTTGTCTTTGATGTCCTCTTCCCCTTCGCACGGTCGCAGGCGGCTGCGTTTTTGGCGGCGCAGGGTGCAACCGCGGAGGTGGAGGAGACGCTCGCGCTGCTCGCTGCCGATGCGCGCGCAGAGCGGGCCGCAGGGCTCGACTGCCCGGAGGTGTTGGAGGGCGAGGCGCGGCTGGCGACTGCCGAGGCCGCGATGCTCTGGATGATGGATCGGGACCGCAAGACGCAGGGGCTCAAGCGGCTGCAGGGGCAGATCTGGCGCGCGGGTTACGAGCAGGGGACGCTG
>CAIQPA010000423.1 GCA_903873545.1 uncultured delta proteobacterium | reverse complement strand
TGGGTCTCGCGGCCCATGAGCTGCTCGGGCGCCATGTAGTCGAGGGTTCCGACGGTGCGGCCCTCTTCGGTGAGCTTGGTGCTGGCTTCGCGGTCGTAGGCGACGCCGAAGTCGATGATTTTGATGACGTCGCGGCCGCTGGGGCTGGCGGCGATGAAGATGTTGGCCGGCTTGAGGTCGCGGTGGATGACGAGGCGGGCGTGGGCGTGGTCGAGGGCGCCGGCGCACTGGCGGACGAACTCGATGCCGTCGGGCAGGGTCATGCGGCCGCGTGAGGCGAGCAGACCGGCAAGCGAGCGGCCGGTGAGGAGCTCGAGCGCAACGTAGGGGCCATGCTTGGCGCAGACGCCGGCGTCGCGGACCGAGACGATGTGGGGGTGGCGGCAGCGGGCGAGCGCGACCGACTCACGCATGAGGCGGGCCCGCTCGGCATCGTTCTTGAGCGCAGCCTTGGGCATGCACTTGATGGCGAGGACCTCGTCCAGCACGTTGTGGCGGGCGGCGAAGACCATGCCCATGCCGCCGCGCGCGACGGGGCGGAAGGCGTGGTAGCGGAAGTCGACGATGTCGCCAGGCTGAACTTCTTGGTAATCTGGGATCATCAGTCGCTGCCCGCTTCGATGCCGGAATGTGGCGTAGCGGGGGCGACTACCTGCTCGCGTCCGAAGGGGCAAGAAATGGCGCGAAAGCGAGGTTGCGGGGCGGCCGCGGGATGGTGAGAAAAGCGGTGACTGAATGTTCATTCACCCTTGCCCGAAAGGCTCTGTTTCGCCACAATCGCCGCGCCTATTCGGCACCCTCTCGAGGCTGAGGTCCCATGCAATTTGAGTTCACGCAAGACGAGGCGCTGATCGCCGAGACCTTCCGGCGGTTTGCCGACCGCAACCTGCGCCCCGCGACGGCCGACGCCGACCGCGAGGCCAAGATCCCCGCGGCGCTGCTCGCGCAGGGTGCCGAGCTCGGCCTCTACGCCGACGCGGTCCCCGAGCGGGCCGGCGGCTACCTCGAAGGTTCCTACTCCCACCGCACCCGCGCCCTCCGCGGCCTCTCGCTCGGCTGGGCCTGCCCCGCGATGGCAGAGGTCTTTGAGCGGGGCGTGGAGCTCGCGCTCCTGCTCGGCGAGGTCGGCGGCTTTGACGATGTGCTGGCCGACCTGGCCACCAGCGAAGGGTCGGCTGTGCTCGTGCGCAACGACGGCCGCCTGGGCATCATGGCCGACGGCGACAGCGCTCTGGTGCTCGGCTTCTTCCCCGCAGTCTTCGGCGCGGCCTTCTCCAAGTGGCTCGCCATCGCCTCGCTCGAGCCGGGCGCAGAGGGCCTCTACCTGGTCAACCTGTCGGACTGCGGACGCAGCTCGGCTGTGGCCGAGACCTGGCGCGCTGCCGGCGCGGAGCGGATTGAGCTGGGCGGCACCAAGGCCCGCATCGTCACCCGCGACACCGACCGGATCGCCCGCATGCTCGACGAGGCGAAGGTGAGCCTTGCGGCCCGCGCCATCGGTGCAGCCCGCGCCGCCATCGAGTTCGCCGAGGCCTACGCGGCCGACCGTGTGCAGTTCAACCAGCCCATCGGCCAGTTCGAATCGCTCCGCGAGCTCATCGACACCAACCGTGTGAGCATCGAGGCCGGCGAGGCGCTCGTGCTCCGCGCGGCCGCCGAGCTCGACAGCAAGAGCGGCCCCGGCACGCTGGCCTCCATGGCGCAGCGCTTTTGCGCCGACGTCATCCGCAAGAGCGCGGTGGACGCGGTGCAGATCTACGGCGGCTACGGCTACGTGAATGAATACCCGGTCGAGAAGCTGATGCGCGACGCCACCGCCTTTGCGGTCCGTTTCGGCAGCGAATCCTTTGAGCGCGTGCGGAGGGGCTGATGGACATTTTCCAGAACGAGATGATCAAGGGCCTCACCCAGATGGCCCACTACTTTGCTGAGTTTGAGATCCGCCCCGTGGCGCCGATTCACGACCGCGAAGAGAGCGTGCCGTGGGAGCTGATGGCCAAGGCGCAGTTCCAGGGCATCTCGCAGACCCGCATGCTCGACGAGGCTATCTCCCGTCGCGGCAAGGAGGCGCGTGAGTCTGATCCCTCCAAGCCGAAGATTGCGGCGCAGCTTCAGGTTGCAGCAGCCGAGGAGCTCGCCTGGGGCTGCGCCGGCTGCTCGCTCGCGCTTGTTGGGTCGAGCCTTGCTGCATCGCCCGTTGCCTCGCTCGGCAGCGTGGAGCAGCAGGACCTCTTCATCAAGCTCATGGACGGCCTGGATGCGAACGGCCGCGTGAAGACGGCGGCCATGGCGCTGTCGGAGCCGGGTACCGGTTCGGACATCTCGGGCCTGTCGACCACGGCGCGCAAAGAGGGTGACACCTGGGTCATCAATGGCAGCAAGCAGTGGATCACCAACGGCCAGACCGCGACCGTCTATGTGGTCTGGGCGCAGACCGATGCGGCCCTCGGCCGGTCGGGTGTGCGCGGCTTCCTCGTGGAGCGCGGCACGCCGGGCCTCATCCCGGGCAAGAAGGAGCACAAGATCGGCATCCGCGCCTCGGAGACGGCAGCCGTTCACTTTGAAGAGTGCCGCGTGCATAACGACATGCTGCTCGGCGCGGCCCGTCCCTCCACCGGCGGCCTCGGCGACACGAAGAAGATGCTCGACAGCACCCGGCCCGCCGTCGGTGCCGGCGCCGTGGGCATTGCCCGCGCTGCCTACGAATACACGCTCGACTTCGCGCAGCGCGAGATGCTCCGCGGCCGCAAGCTTGTGGACCACCAGCACATCGCTTTTGCGCTAGCCGAGATGGCCATGGAGATTGAGGCCTCGCGCCTCCTCATCCACAAGGCGGCCTGGCTGAGCGACAACAAGATCGAGAATGTGCTCAACGCCTCGATCGGCAAGGCGCATGCCGCCAACTCGGCGACCAGCGTGACCCGCCGCTGCCTGGAGATCCTGGGCGACGCGGCCACCGAGCCGGGCAACCTTGTGGAGAAGTGCTACCGCGACGCGAAGATCTACGACATCTTCGAGGGCACGGGCCAGATTCAGCGCCGCATCATCGCCAAGCACCTCTTCGGTGTGAACGCGGTCTGATGCTGTCGGGCCGGCCGCTTCGGGCGGTCCACCACCCGATCTTCGGTCGTCACGAACCCTGGCGACCCCATGTGGAAGACAGCTCGCGCTACCGTGCGGTGGCGCGGGCCGTCGCTACGGCGGAGGCCGAGCTCGGCGCGCAGCTCACAGTGGCTGCGCCGCACGTTGCGACGCGCGATGACCTGCTCCGTCTGCACACCGCGGGCTATGTGGACAGGGTACTCGCGCTGATGGGCGAGCAGGCGGCGCTCGATCATGAGACGCTGCTCTCCGAAGACTCGGTGGAGGCGGCGCTCGCGGGGGCGGGGAGCTGCATCGAGGCGGCCGAGGCGATCATGGC
>CAIQPA010000422.1 GCA_903873545.1 uncultured delta proteobacterium | reverse complement strand
CGAGACCTCCGACGGACCCCTCACTGAGCTCAGCCCCACTCGCCCTGAGAGCCCCTATGCCTCCTCGAAGCTCGAGGGCGAGGAGGCCGTCCGCGACGCCCTCAAGGGCAGCCAAGTTGCGCTTACCATCCTTCGACCCCCCATGATCTACGGGCCCGGTGTCGAGGGTCATTTCGAGCGCTTGCTCATGCTCGCCGCCCGCGGGGTGCCGTGGCCGCTCGGTGCGCAGGACAACCGCCGGAGCATGGTCGCCGCCTCGAACCTCGCCGACCTGCTGGCCTACCTGGTAACGCAGGCGCAGGCGCCGGAGGCGCTGCTCGTGGCTGAGGGGCCGCCGCTCTCGTCAGCCGAGCTCTTTCGGCTGTTACAGCGTGGCTTCGGCAGGCGAGAGTGGTCGCTCCCCTTCGACCTCTCACCGCTCCTGCGAACCGCCCGGTTCTCCCCCGTAGACGGACTCCTGGAGCGGCTGCTCGGCTCGCTCGAAGTCGATGCCGACCGCCTCTTCGCAGCAACCGGTTGGGTGCCTCCCGCCTCCACCGAGGATGCCCTCGCAGCCACCGCCCGCTGGTACGCGGCACGATGAAGAGGCGTGGTGACTGATGGCAGACGCCTTCTCCATTGCGTTGCTTGCGCTCACGGTCACGGCCGTCGCCACGGTCTGTTTGCTCCTCTTCGAGAAGAGCGCGGCGCGTTTCGCTGCGATGCCGCGGCGTGCCTCTGCCGGTCGCCCGGGCGCGGCGGTACCCGTTGCTGCGGGGCTCGTGGTTGCGGCTGTCGCGCTCTCAGCAGGTAGCCTGCTCAACGCCCCGTTGACGCCTCCAGCCTGGCTGCTCGCAATCGCCATCGGTGGCATCCTCAACGCGCTGCTCGGCGCCGCAGATGATCTCTTCGACCTCTCTGCACTCCTGCGTCTCGTCATCCACTTGGCGATTGGCTGGTCGGTACTCCTGCTCCATGGCGTGCCATCCGACCACTTCCAGTTCCTCGGCTGGGAGCTGCCACCGCTGCTGCTCTGGGTCATCCTGCCCCTCTACATCGGCTGGTGGACCAACCTCTTCAACTTCATGGACGGACTCGATGGCATGGTCGCCCTCCAAGCCGCCGCGATCGCGCTCTGGGCCTGCTTCATCCTCTCGGGCGATGCCGCGCCCGAAGTTGCCCGCTACTTCGCCTGCTTCGGCGCCAGCTTTGCGGCCTTCCTGATCTTCAACTGGGCTCCCGCGCGGCTCATGCTCGGTGATGCTGGGTCTACCTTTGGCGGCTTCGCGATCGCGATGCTCACGCTGCTGGCAGACCGGATGCAGACCATGCCCTTGGCAGCCAGTCTCATCCTCACCGCCGGCCTCTGGATCGATGCTACCTACACGCTCCTGCGACGTGCGAGCCGCGGCGAGCGACTCCACATCGCCCATCTCGACCACGCCTACCAGCACGCAGCCGCTGAGGGTCACAGTCACCGGCGCATCGCCGGCGGTTACGGGCTCGTCACCCTCCTCTGGCTGGGACCGCTCGCCCTGCTCGCGGCACGCTACGCCCACCTCGCGCTGCCGCTCCTCCTGCTGGCCATCGCACCCCTCGTCTGGTTCTGTGTGCGCCTGCACGCCGGCCTGCGCGCAGGCGCGAATCGCTAACCTCTTTCCCTTTCCCGCAGCATGCAGGTAGGAACCGCGCACGTGAGGGGATGGCTGCCACGCCGCACCCGACCAACCCCCTCTCCTCGGAGCCGCCATGCGCCGCGACCGCACCTTCCTTGAGTCCACGCCCTTCACGCGGAGCGACTACGCTAGCATCGTCCAGACCACCTACCCGGGTGCCCACGACGGAGACTACCGCAGCCGCGTCACGGCGCTCGTGGCACAGGCCGAGGCCTCTTGGCCCGCCTGTCCGAGATTTTCCTACACCGAACAGGAGCATGGAAACTGGAGCCTCGTCTCCCAGATCCTCATCCTCCTCCAAGACCGCTACTCCTGCGCTCCCTTCCTCCGTGGGCGCGAGTTGCTGCAGCTCTCGCTCGATACCATCCCTCAGATTGACGACGTCAGCGCCCGCATGGAGTCCATCACCGGCTTCATGCTCGCACCCGTCGGAGGGCTCCTCGACAAGGGCGAGTTCCTCTCCATGCTCTCGCAGAAGGTGATGCGCTGCACCCCCTACATTCGCCACCCCTCCTACCCCTTCTTCACGCCTGAGCCCGACATCATCCACGAGCTCCGCGGCCATGCACCCATGTTCCTGCATCCCGAGTTCGTCGAGATGTCGGTCCGCATCGGTCGCGCCGCCGGGCGTGCCGTAGAGACGGGCGACCAGAAGATGCTCGACCTCATCGGGCTCTTCTACTGGTACACCGTGGAGTACGGGCTGGTGAAGCAGGACGGCGAAGTGAAGATCTTCGGCGCCGGCAACAATGGCGGCATCCAGGACCTTCTCCGCTCCATCGACCCGACCATCGAGCACCGCCCCTTCTCACTCGATGCGGTCCGCGACCTCTCCATCGACTACGATGCCCCGCAGGACCTCTTCTTCGTCGCAGAGTCCTTCGAGCAGGTGCTCGACTACGCCGACCAGCTCGTCACCGCCGCGCACGCCTGAGGCGACGCACTACGGGAAGGGGCCGCCGGAGCACTCGCCGTCGAGGCAGGACTCCTGATGCAGCCCAAAGCTGCCCGCGCCGACAATGACGTAGGCCGACGCTGTCGGAGGCGCGGCGCCGCCGCAATAGACCGGTGACCGGGTGGCAACAGCCACACCGGATGGCGTGCTGAAGACGCCCTGAACCGTCAGCGCCGGGTTGTCTGATTGCGTCACCTGGGCCACTACCTCGATGCTCCAGTCGATGTCGGTGATCGCGGTGGCCGGGTCCATGCAGGGGAGCATCGCGCGGAGCTCTGCCTCGGTCGTGGCAACGGCAAACGAGGTGCCGCTGTCGAAGCTCATCATGCAGCTGTCTGGGGTGGTCCAGAGCCGATAGGGCTGCGCGGTGGCCGCATCATAGACACCGCAGGGTTCGCAGACCGAGCGCTGCGACGCGGGGGCGATGCCGAGGCAGCCCATGTAGCAGCTGTTGCAGTAGAGGTTTCCGTCGGTGCCGCAGATCTGGAACTCGGGGGCAGGGCAGCCAACGCCACAGCCGAACAGGCAGTCCTCCACATCCACGTTGGTGTCGTCGACGCTGGTGTCGGCGGTGTCATCGACCGTGGTATCGGCAGTGTCGTCGACGTTGGTATCGGCGGTGTCGTCGACGTTGGTGTCTGCGGTGTCATCAACCGAGGTGTCGTCGGTGTCATCAACCGAGGTGTCGTCGGTGTCATCAACCGAGGTGTCGGCGGTGGTGTCATCAACCGAGGTGTCGGCGGTGGTGTCATCAACCGAGGTGTCGGCGGTATCCGAAGCTCCGCTCCCCTCCGTATCACCCGCCGGCGGCTCCACGGTCTCTTCGGCTACACAGGCGGCCAGCACCAGCATCCAAACACTCAAAACAACTGTGCGCATCGCAGACCTCCAACTCGTTTCGGAGGTCACTCTCGCCGCCATCATCATCTCAGTCAACCACGGTCGGCGCCTCGCCCTCTTGGCCCTTGGTCAGGATGCGCATGAAGTCGTTTCGGCTCATCTCCTTGGCACCCAGCGAGGCGAGGTGCTCGTTGTGAACCTGGCAGTCGATCAGGTCGAAACGGCGCTCAAAGAGGATCCGCTGCATCTCGAAGAAGGCGAACTTCGAGGCGTCCGACTCCGTGTGAAACATCGACTCGCCCGAGAAGACCTTGCCCGTCGCCAATCCGTAGAGCCCGCCCACCAGTTTGCCCTCTCGCCAGGTCTCGAAGCTGTGGGCAATCCCCTGCTTGTGAAGCTCGGTGTAGACATGCCGGATCTTCGGCGAGATCCAGGTGCCGGGTTGCCCCTCGCGTGGCACCTTCGAGCACATCTTGATGACCTCCGCAAAGGCGGTGTTGATGCGCAGTTCGAACCTCCCTGAGGTCAGCACCTTGCGCATGCTCCGCGAGATGTTCGCGCCGCCCGGCCGAAGCACCATGCGCTTCGCCGGCGCGTACCAAAGAAGCATGCGGCCCGACGGCCACGGAAAAATCCCCTCACGGTAGGCTGCCGCGACGCGGTCTGGGTCGAGGTCGCCACCGAAGGCAAGTATGCCGTCGCGGTCGGCGCGGTCGACGGGCGGGAAGATGTGTTCAGGTCCAAGCTGGTATGGCATCGTACTTCGAGGTTGCGGGGGCGGAGCGAAGCGGCCAAGACTGCCACCAGACTCCACCCTACACACATTGGAGTCTCCCTCTCTCACAAAGATGCAGGCGATAACGATGGGGTCCCCCACTTTGCCCAGTCACGGGCGCGTTTCTGCCACCCTCGCATGGCTCGTCGCCGGTCTGCTCCTGCTCGCCGGCTGTCGCTCCTCCTCCGAGACGGCGCCTCCCCCTGCTGCGCCAGCCGCGCAGCTGGTCGACCCCACCGCCCGCCCCATCGTCGTCGCACCGCTCCGCGGCGAGCGTCCCGACAGCTGGATCCGCTCGCTCCCCGACCGGCCGGCCGTCGTTCTCGCGGTCGACCTCCGCTCGCTCATGGCAACCGTTATCGATGGCCCATGGAACCTCCTCGGCCTCTCGCAGGAGAAGTATGCGGGCGCCGTCGCCAAGTGGGTCGGCAAGTTCGACAGCCGTCCCGACCTGGCGACCGCCGTCAAGCAGCTCCGCTGGGAGGCGGCATCGACCATCGTACTCGCTGCGTGGGGAGCAGAGCAGGGCGGCGCGGAGAGCACCATCCTGCTCACCGATCCCGCTGCGCTCGACCTCCCGCTCCGCGATGGCGGCCCGCCCGCCTCGCTCACCAACACCCGCTTCCGCGCTGCCCTCCGCGGCAGCCGACTCCTCGTTGGCGATGGCCCCGCCTTCGAGGCGGCGCTTGCGACCCACGCAACCTTCAACCCCGAGGCCCGCTGGCCCGAAGGCTGGGCCAAGCTCCCCGCAAAGGCCTTCGCCACCGTTTGGCTCGACCCATCCGTACCTTCACCCAAGTCCCTCGCCGAACTCCAGAAGGGCCACCAGCTCATCGCCGCCGGCCTCTCCTCTGACGGGAGCGCGGTTGTTCTCCACAGCGCGCAGCAGCCCTGGCTCGCACCCGCAACAGCCCGCGGCTTTGAGATGGGACGCTCGCTCATCGAATCGCAGCGAGTGGACGCGACCCCAACCAGCAAGCCCCTCTGGGACTACGCCGACCTCCTCCATCGCGCCATCTGGTCCCGCGTCGCACTCTCTGCAGACGGCGGTCTGGAGCAGCTCCGGCTCCTCCCGCCAGCCTGCGGAAACGCCGCCAACAACCTCACCGTTGCCGCCATTGTCGCCACCCTCATCCAGCGCTCCTCGCTCGGACCACTCCCCGCCGGGCCCTTCGTTACCCCGACTGTCCGACTGCAGGACGACTGCTCCGGCATCGCCGGACCTGCACCCCGCCTGCCCCGCTCGCTCGTCTCGCTCGCCTCCGCAGAGACAAAGGGCGGCGCCCTCTTCCTCCTCGCCGACAGCGGCGCGCTGCTCCGTGCCCACCTGCCCAGCCTCTTCGGCCTCCTCCCCTTCACCCTCCACGCCGACGAACTCACCCACACCCTCGGCGCCAATCCCTTCGGCCTCCGCAGCTGGGGCGATAGCGAGGGCTCCGGCGCCTTCTTCATCGAACAGGCCACCAACGCCAGCGTCGCCGTCCTCCACCCCGGCGCAGCCGACCTCCCTTG
>CAIQPA010000421.1 GCA_903873545.1 uncultured delta proteobacterium | reverse complement strand
GGAGGACGGGCAGGCCCTCCGCCTCGACCCGCGCCAGCGTCTCGTCGTCGCAGAACCAGTTGCCCTCGTAGTGGGCCACTGGGATGCGGAGGAGCTGACCGGGCTGAAGCTTCGAGACCACCGGCGCACCGTTCTGCTCCACCCGGACCGTCACGTCGCGGCAGATGAAGCGGAGCGACCGGTTGGGGAGCATCGCGCCCGGCAGCATTCCGGCCTCGAGCAGGATCTGGAAGCCGTTGCAGATGCCGAGCACCCGTCCGCCGCGGGCAGCGAAGTCGGCGACGCTCTCCATGATGGGGCTGAAGCGGGCCACCGCACCCGTGCGCAGGTAGTCGCCGAAGGAGAAGCCGCCGGGCAGCACGATGGCATCCACCCCCTTGAGGTCGGAGTCCTTGTGCCAGAGCCGCTCCACGCCCACGCCGAGCACCTTCTCGAAGGCGTGTTCGGTGTCGCGATCGCAGTTGGAGCCGGGGAAGACGACGATGCCGACCTTCATGGGGCCTCGTCCAGCGTGAAGGTGTAGTCCTCGATGACCGGGTTGGTCAGGAAGGTCTTGCACATGGCATGCACCCGGGCGGAGGCATCATCGCGGTCGTCTGTGTGAACGACGAGGTCGATGACCTTGCCCACGCGGACCTGGTCGGCGCCCGCAAATCCAAGCTGCCGCAAACCTGTCTCGATGACCACACCCTGGGGGTCCAAGACGCCCTTCTTGGGCGTGACGAATACGCGCACCTTCATGGTGACTCCTTGCGTTGACTAGGCGGTGCGTCCGAAGACGCGTTGAAAGATGGCATCGACATGGCGCAGGCCGTGTGCGAGGTCGAAGCAGCGCTCGATGTCTGCCTGGCTGAGGTGGCTGCGGAGCTCTTCGTCGGCGAGTGCGAGCGGCATGAGCTCATCGCCCGACTCCCAGGCCACCATCGAGATGCGCTGCACGAGCCGGTAGGCCACCTCCCGGCCGAGCCCCGACCAGAGCAGCTCCATGAGGATGCGCTGGCTGAAGACGAGGCCACGGGTCTGGGCGAGGTTGCGCTCCATCTTCTCGGGGTAGAAGACCAGCTTGTCGATGACGCCGGTGAACCGGTGCAGCGCGAAGTCGAGCGCGATGGTGGCATCGGGCGCCGCGACCCGCTCGACGGAGGAGTGGGAGATGTCGCGCTCATGCCAGAGGGCCACATTCTCCATTGCGGGGATGGCGTAGCCACGCACCAGCCGGCAGAGGCCAGTGACATTTTCGCTCAGCACCGGGTTGCGCTTGTGGGGCATGGAGCTGGAGCCCTTCTGGCCCTTGTGGAAGAACTCCTCGGCCTCCATTAGCTCGGTGCGCTGCCAGTGGCGGACGGTGACGGCGAAGCGTTCGAGGCTGCTCGCGATGAGCGCCAGCACGCAGAAGTATTCGGCGTGGCGGTCGCGTGAGACCACCTGGGTGCCTGCAGGCTCGCAGCCAAGGCCGAGGGTCGCGCAGACGGTCTCTTCGACGATGGGCTCCACATGGGTGAAGTTGCCCACCGAGCCGCTGAGCTTGCCGACGGAGACCGAGGCGATGGCGGAGACGAGCCGCGCGCGGCAGCGCTTCACCTCATCATACCAGCCGGCGAGGATGTGGCCGAGCGAGGTGGGTTCTGCGTGGATGCCGTGGGAGCGGCCGATGACGGGGGTCATCTTGTGCTCGAAGGCGCGCCGCTCG
>CAIQPA010000420.1 GCA_903873545.1 uncultured delta proteobacterium | reverse complement strand
GCGGCACGCTCCGCTACGGGGATGGCCAGATCTACGACGATGCTCCAATGCATAAACAACTCCCGCTGCGGCTTTCCGACGAGCCCTATCTGATTGAGCCGCTCCGATAGCACCGAAGCGAGGCGACACCACCAAAATGTTCGAGGTCTTTAGGCCGGCCCGCGAGCAGCCGCTCCAGCAGCCGGAGCGATGCCACAACCGTTGTCTCTCGGATCTGCCGGCGCGAGCGTGAACGCCCAAGCGACAGCTTCATCAGCCAACCCTCGTCGGGTGTCGCAACTGCGACGTAGACGGTCCCGACCGGCTTCGCCTCGCTACCGCCTCCCGGGCCTGCGACGCCTGTAACCGCAACAGCAACCTCCACGCCGAGTCTTGCACGCGCCCCCTCCGCCATCGCGCTCGCCACCGCGGAGCTCACCGCACCCTCGGCCTTGATGAGCGCAGAAGGCACATCGAGAAGTTCCGACTTGGAGCGGTTGGAGTAGGTCACCACGCCGCAGGCGAAGGCGTCGCTGCTCCCGGCGATTTCGGTCAGCTCCTTGGCGACCCCGCCGCCTGTGCAGCTCTCAGCCGTCGCAATCCGCAGCCCCTTCTGACGCAGCGCCGCGAGCACTGCAGCGGCGGCGGAGAGCGCCGCTCCCTCTGCGTCGACGGGCAGAAGCCACGGCGCCAGCGGGGCGAGTGCAGCAGAGGCATAGGCAGACAGCGCCTCGTCATCCGCCGCGGCTGCCGAAATCTCCACCTCCACATAGGGATGGCTCGCGCACCAGGTCACATGGAGGCCGTCAGGGCAGGGCACAGCCTCCATCCGGCGGGCCAGGTCGCTCTCGCCGATGCCGGCCGTGCGGCGGGTGATGAACCGGCGCGGTGCGGCGGCGGGGAGCAGTTCGGGGAGCTCCAGCTTTGCCACCGTCTCGAACTCGTACGGAACCCCGGGCAGCACCAGAAGAGGGATTCCTTCGAAGGTCGCGACGAAGCAGTCTGCTGTGCCGACCGGGTTGGGGACGACCCGGGCTGAGGCAGGGAAGAGGGTCTGGCGGAGGTTGTTGTCGGGCATCGGCCGGCCGAAGCGGGCAAACTTGGCACGGAGCCGCTCCTCGGAGCCTTCGTCGGCCCTCAGTTCGTCGCCGAGCAGGTCGGCGACGGCATCGCGGGTGATGTCGTCGAGCGTTGGTCCTAGGCCTCCGCTTACAACGACGAGTGCAGCCCCGTTGGCGGCGCGGCGCAGTGCCGCGACAATGTTGGCTCGGTCGTCCGCGACCAGCGTCACGCTCACGAGCCGATGGCCGGCCCGCCTGAGCCAGCCACCAAGCCAGAACCCGTTTCCTTCGCGCGTCCGCCCGTCGAGGAGTTCGTCCCCAATGCAGACCATGTTGACCATCGCCATCGCTGCCTCCTCTTGAGAGAGCCCCTATCTTGGCGACGGCCGGCCTTGGCGTCTACCTCCCTCTTCGCAATGCCTTGCCGCCTTCGGCGTGCCCCATGAAGGGCCGAGTTCCCTTGACCCGCGGCTGCTGTGCGGCTACCTGAGCGCCCGTTTCACTGGACCCTCGACTCACCATGGGCGGGTCAGGGTTGTTTCTCAAGGAGTCCCCCATGGCATTGGACAAGGCCGGCAAGGCCGAAATTATCGCGCGCATTCAGGCAAAGTTTAACCTCACCGATACCGACACCGGTTCGAGCGAGGTTCAGATTGCCATCCTGACGAATCGCATCGAGTACCTCACCGAGCACTTCAAGGTGCACAAGCATGACCACCACAGCCGTCGTGGTCTCCTGATGCTGGTCGGCCAGCGGCGCCGCCTTCTCGACTACCTCAAGCGTTGCGACATCAATCGCTATCGCCAACTCATTCTAGAGCTCGGGCTGCGCAAGTAGCCTCGAACGAAGCCCTCCCGCCCCGCGCGGGAGGGCTTCGCTTCTTTTGACTCCCGCGATCTGCTGGAGCAGAAGAGCCCCGCAACCGTTCTTTCTCAATCCAGCTTCACCCCACGGGATCTTGGCGTAGCCGCCGGGTAGCCTGATCTGGAGTGCAGGGGCCGCGGTCCCTGTCCTGCAGTTCATGCTTCGCGAGCAACGCACATGCAACCATGTGTGGCCCCTGAAGGCGGCCCGGGTGAACGCTCAACCCAAGGAGCCTTCATGTGTGCAATGATTCGTAAGTCTGCCCCTCTCGGAGCTCACACCGTCACGATCGAGACGGGTCGCATGGCCAAACAGGCCGGCGGCTCCGTCATCGTCAGTACCGGTGAGACCTCTGTTCTCGTCACCGCCTGCGTTGGTCCCCACAAGGAGACCGCCGGCTTCTTCCCGCTCAGCGTGGAGTACATCGAGAAGTTCTACGCCAGCGGTCGCATCCCCGGTGGATTCAAGCGTCGTGAGGGTCAGCTCTCCGAGGCCGAAATCCTCACCTGCCGCCTCTCCGACCGCCCCCTCCGCCCCCTCTTCCCCGAGGGCTTCAAGGGCGAAGTCCAGGTCATCGCGCAGGTCATCTCCCACGACAGTGAGAACGACGCCGACGTCCTCTCCATCACCGGCGCCTCTGCCGCGCTGATGCTCAGCAACGCACCCTTCTCGGGCCCGATCGCCGCCGTCCGCGTCGGTCGCATCGAGGGCAAGTTTGTTGCCAACCCCACCTGGTCGCAGCGTCCGCTCTGTGACATCGACGTCGTCATCGCCTGCACCAAGGACGCCATCGTCATGGTCGAAGGCGAGGCCGACGAGGCGAGCGAAGACGACATGCTCGACGCGCTGAACTTCGGCTTCGAGGCCGTTCAGCCCCTCATCAAGCTCCAGATCAAGCTCGCCAAAGAGGCCGGCAAGGAGAAGATGACCTTCGTCTCGCCCAAGCTTGACGCAGCCCTCCTCAAGGCCGTCGCCAAGTTTATCGGCACCAAGCTCTCCAAGGCCATGGCCATCTCGGATAAGCTCAGCCGCTACGGCGCCATCCACGAGATCCGCGCTGAGCTCGGTGCCAAGTTCACCGAGACCCACCCCGGCCGTGAGCGCGAGGTCGGAGCCTGCTTCGAGGAGCTCGAGAGCAACACGCTTCGCGATGTTGTCATCAAGCAGCGCAAGCGCATCGACGGCCGCGGCCCCCGCGACGTCCGTCCCATCACGGTCGAGGTTGGCGTCCTTCCCCGCCCCCACGGCTCGTCGCTCTTCACCCGCGGCGAGACCCAGACCCTGGTCACCGTCACGCTCGGAACCGATCGCGACGCCAAGCTCAACGAAGACCTGCATGGCAAGCGCGACGAGCACTTCATGCTCCACTACAACTTCCCCCCCTTCTCGGTGGGTGAGGTCAAGCGCATGGGTTCGCCCGGCCGTCGCGAAGTGGGCCACGGCTTCCTCGCCCGCCGCTCGGTCGAGAAGGTCGTCCCCTCGCACGACAAGTTCCCCTACACCATCCGCGTCGTCTCCGAGGTCCTTGAGTCGAACGGCTCCTCCTCGATGGCCTCGGTCTGCGGCGGCTCGCTCGCCCTCATGCATGCCGGCGTCCCCATCAAGGCGGCCGTCGCAGGCATCGCGATGGGTCTCATCAAAGAGGGCGACGACTACGTCATCCTCTCCGACATCCTCGGTGATGAAGACCACCTCGGCGACATGGACTTCAAGGTGGCTGGCACCGAGCGTGGCATCACCGGCCTCCAGATGGACATCAAGATCAACGGTATTAGCCGTAGCGTCATGAGCGAGGCCATGCTGCAGGCCCGCGAGGGTCGTCTCCACATCCTCGGCAAGATGAACGCCGTGCTCTCGTCGCCCAACGACGAGCTGTCGCCCTACGCGCCCCGCATCACGACCATCAAGATTGCGGTCGACCGCATCCGCGACGTCATCGGCTCGGGCGGCAAGACCATCCGTGCCATCCAGGAGAAGGCCGGCGTCACCATCGAAGTGCAGGACAACGGCACGGTGAAGATTGCCTCCACCTCCGAGAAGGCGACGGCCGAGGCCATCGAGATCATCAAGGCGCTCACGGCTGAGGCTGTTGTCGGCGAGATCTACCTCGGCACGGTTGCCAAGGTTGCCGAGTTCGGCGCCTTCGTGACCATCCTCCCGGGCGTCGACGGCCTCTGCCACATCTCGGAGCTCTCGGACCAGCGGGTCGAGCGCACCGAGGACATCTGCCAGGAGGGCGATGAGATCGTCGTCAAGTGCATGGGCGTAGAGCGCAACGGCAAGATTCGCCTGTCGCGCAAGGAGGCCCTTGGCAAGACGCCGACCGTGGCCGTCACCAAGACCCTCGACAACTAATCCTCCTCGGAGGACTGTGGCGCCGCACCACCCGAAAGGGGGCGCGGCGCTTCCGCTTTTTGGCTGCGCGAGGCCAAAAACGAAGAGGCCCGCTTGGCTGCGCGAGGCCAAAAACGAAGAGGCCCGCAGCGAACCGCGGGCCTCGTCAGTCGGTCTGACCGAACTCCCCGTTAGGGAGCCTTCGGCGCTGCGGGCGCAGCGGGAGCAGACGGCGCGGCGGGGACGACCTTCACGCCGGGCAGTACGGCCTGCGGGTTGGCCTGCAGCTTCACGCCCGGGGGGAGGCCCATGGGCTTGGGGGCTGCAGCGCCCGAGCCGGCGGGCTCAACGGCGGGCTCGGTCTCAAGTCCCCATGCAGCTTCGGTGTACTCGACCTTGGCCTTCTGCTGGAGCTCGTTCACGAGCTCCATGCGGAGGCGGTCCCGACGGCGACGACGGAGGGGCTCGTAAATGATGTCGCGAACCTCATCCATGTTGCGGACGCCGGCCTCGCGGTGGTCGCGCACCTGGAAGATTTCGTAGCCGACCTGCGTCTTGATGGGGGCAGTGACCGTGTTCTTTGCGGCCTTGAAGATGGCGGCTTCGACGCCATCGTTGACGAACTGCTGACGGCGGCCCTTGACCACCCAGCCGAGGTCTCCGCCGCGCGACTTGTCGGCCATCTCGCTGACCTCCTGCGCAACCTTGGCGAAGTCTTCCTTGCCCGAAGTAACGCGGGTACGGATCTGGGTGATGCGGTCGAGGCCCTCCTTGTCCGAGGCCGGGTCGGCGCTGTTCTTCAGACGGATGGTGATGCGGCTAGCCAGCACGCGCTCACCCTCGTTCCAGCGCTCCTTGTTCTGCTCGTAGAACTCTCCGAGCTCCTTGTCGTCGGGCTCGAGCGTGCCGCGCATCGCGAGCACCTTGTCTACGAGGAGCTCCTGACGCTTCTCAGCGTAGTACTCTTCTTTCGTCTGCTTGTGGCTGGTGAGAAAGTGGCCGAACTGCTGCTCGTTCTCGAAGACGATGCCCAGCTCCTTCTTGATGGCGACTTCGACCTCGGCATCGGTGACTTCAGCCTTCTGGGTGCCGACATGCTGGGCGACCAGCGCGTCTTGCACAGCCTTCTGCACGATGCGCCGGCGGCGCTGGTTGCGCCAGCGCTCGCTGGTCGCGCGCTGCTCAGGCATCTTCGCGTAGCGCTCCAGAATCTCCGCCATCTCGGCGTCGAGCTGAGCGCGGGTGAAGACGACCTTTCCGTCAATGGTGGCGCAGGCCGCAGCCGTTGCAGCGGCACCCGAGCCGCCAGCCGAAGCAGCGCCGGAGCCCGAACCCTCGGTCGTGGCATCGGTCGTCTTCTTTCCGCACGCCATCATCTCCAGACCCGCCGTCGAGACGACGAGCGTCGCGATCAACGCACCCTTTCCAAATCGATTCCAACCCATGTTTCAACTCTCCAAGCTTGAAAGTAGCGGCCTCAGTGAGGCGAGCCTAACCCGAACCTATGCGCCTCTATTCCGAGCGAGGGAGACGCGCAAGCGGGAAGCGCGCAGGCCGGCATGCCCGCCCGCGTTGACAGCGCGCGGGAGCCCGCCGTATAGCCGCGACGCCGGTCTGTGAGGCTGGCGCCACTTTGTACGGAGACCCCATGCGACTCTCTCGTTGGATTTCGAGCTTCGGCCTTCTCTCGGTGATGGCCCTTTCCGATGGCTGTGCCCCCGCGAAGGACTGGACCAGCCCCGAGTACATTGCCAATCAGATCAAGGAGGGCGACGAGCGCGCATTTGCGGAGCTCACCCGCCTTACGCCGGAGCAGCAGAAGGCGCTCGTGCCGGCACTGATCGAGGCCTACAACACCGGCAAGAAGCCGCAGCGTGCCATCGAGGCGCTTGCCAGCATCGGCGACCCCTCTGCCAAGGAGGCCTTCAGTGCCGCCTTGACCCAGTCGGACGACATGCTGGCAGGACTTGCTGCGCGCGGCCTCGGCAATATCGCCGACAAGGGCAGCGCCGCGGCGATCGCCAAACGGCTCGGCGAGGTCACCACCGACGAGGCCTACCCGGCCTTCTTCGAGGCACTCTCCAAGTTGCCCATCGATGCCGCCGCCGATGCGCTCTCCGGAATTCTGATGCGGCCTGCTTCAAAGATTGGCGGCGCCGGCTCGGTCCGTCTCGGCTGCAAGGCGCTGGCCGGGGCCTCCGCGCCCACCGATGTCATCCTCGATGCACTGGTCTTCGGCCTGGTGAATTTCGTGCCCGCCCCCTTCAAGGATCCGATGCCCGACTGCGAGCTCGCCATCCTCAAGATGAAGGATGCCGGCATCCCCAAGTTGGTGGAGCTCTTCGAGGGCAAGAACGCCAAGGTGAACGACCACCTCAAGGCAATCAGCTATCCCGCCGTCACCGGCCAGCTCCGCGCTGCTGCCGTGCTCGCCCACAGCCAGAACCCCGCGGCGATCAAGGCCATCACCCAGTTCGTCTCCACGCCCCACCCCTGCCGACGGCCGAACTCGCCGCCATGGCTGTTGCAGACCAGCAGAACTTCTACGCCAACAGCGGTCAGATGTTCGACCAGGCAGCAAAGGCGCTCGGCGCAGCCGGTGGCCCCGAGAACCTAGCGACGCTTCGCAAACTCGAGAACGCGGGCGAGGGCAGCCTCCTCGCCAACTTTTCGGAGTGGTTCTCGCTCTCAGACGGCGCGGAGGTTGGCCTCCGGCAGTCGGTGCATGAGGGCCTCGCTGTGATCGGCGACGCCTCGGACCGCAAGCTCCTCTGGGACCGCGCCACCGCTGGCGCCGTCGGCCGCGGCGGCGACAACACGGCAGGCCTCTTGCGCACCAACGCGCTCCACTACCTCGGTCGCACCGCGCGTCCGGGCGAGCGGGCGAACTTCGCAAAGGTGCTGGCGGCCCAGACCAAGTTCAAGTCCAGCTTCGCGCCCGATGAGGTCTACTTCGTGCTTGCAGACAAGTGCCAAGACGACGTCGCCTGCTACACGGCAGCCTTCAAGGACCCGGCTGCGACGCTTCAGGACCCCGCCTTTGCCTCCGTCCTGTCGGGCATCGAGGAGGCCAAGAAGGCCTCGTTCATGTCGACCGCCACCTCCAACGTTCGCGCTGCCGGCATCTGGCAGCTCGCCATCCGGCTCGGCGCGAACGAGGCCGCCATCTCGGCGCTCCTCGACAACCTGAACATCGACAACATGGAGGCTCGCTCAGAGATCGCTGCGACCCTCCTCTTCGTCGACAAGTTCCCCGCCGATGCGAAGACCAAGATTGAGGCCTCCATCGCTGCCGACACTACGAAGGACAACGCGCAGGGACTCAAGGAGACCCGCCACGGCTACCGCCTCATCGCTGCCACCCGGTTCTAGGCCGCAGCGCCTTCACGGGCGCCCCCCTGAAACAACAAACCCGCCCGGCGATGCCGAGGCGGGTTTTGTCTGTTCAAGGTCCGAGCGATGCTGCCGTCGGACTGTCTTCGCGCCTAGTTGCGCGCCTGAAGCATCTCGCGGGCATACTCACGAGCGCGGGCGATCTCGTCGAGCATCTCCTCTTCGTCGGCGTACTCGCGCAGCGCCGTCTCATGCGCCTTCTCGAGCACCTCAAGCGCGTCGGCAAACCGGGCGCAGGAGATCAGGTCGAGGCCGATGGTGAGGATGAAGGCAGGGTCTTCCTCGTTGGCGTCGATCATCTCCTGGAAGCGGCGAAGACCTTCGTCCACCTGGCCTTCCATGATGCAGAGCGAAGCCTCGAACCGGGGGCGAACGGTGTCGTCCGTCGGGTTGAGCCGCTCGACCGTGGGAAGCAGCGCCCGCGCCTCGGCGTAGCGCTCTTCGATGAAGAGGTCGTTGATGAGTTCAAGGGCAATCTCGCCGTAGTCGAGCGCGGGGTGGCTCGCGGAACCCATCACCAGCTCGTGGCAGATGCGGGCGTAGCCGGCCGGATCTTCATGGTCGTAGAGCACCTGTGCGGCAGCCCACTTGTGCAGGTCGGTGAAGGTGGAGTGGTCCATCTCCTTGAGGTCGTCGGCGGTCGCGACGATGATCTCGTCGTGGCGCAGCTCCTCGCCAGCCGGGAGCAGGCTCCAGTCGTACGCGGAGTAACCGAGCTCGTCTTGGATGTCCTCGTTGCCCCACTCTTCGTCTTCGTACTTCTCGTCTTGATCGAAATCGTCTTCGTTTGCCATGGTAGCCTCGGGTGAAACGGCGGGCGCCCTCTCGCAAATGCGCCGCCTCGGGTCAAGGTTCCGAAGACGACGGGTTGCAACAGGACAGCCATCGCGTAAGGGTGGCGTTCGATGTTCACGCTTTCGGCAGACACTCCGCTCCGGGCCTTCTGCATCAGCAGTCGCTTTGTCCGCCCCTCGCTGGTCTGGCCCGAGGGGTTGGGCGTGGACTTCTACGACCCAACCGCGGCGGGGGACGCCGCCTTCTGCCTCGCAATGAACCGCGGGAACTGCATCGCCTATGACGGCAGCGATCGGCCCGCCGCCGCCGCTGCTGCTCTCGGCATGCCGCTCTGGGTCTTCCTCGACTGCTGTACGCTGCCGAGCGCCATGGTAGGCTTTGCCGCGCCGCGGGAGGCCATCCCAGAGGATCTTGCGCGGCGGCTCGACCCGGACGGTGGCCTCGCCTGGCTTGGGGTCAGCGAATACATGGCGCTGCCTTCGCTCGAGCCGGGGACGGTGGTTGGTGTCTCGCTCTTCTCTCTCGCTCGTGGGCTCCATCTGGGCAGCCGGAGCAAAGCGCTCGGCCTCTTCGCGCTCCGCGCACGGCGGCAGGTGGGCGTGGCGCAGTATGCAAACCCCAGCGTTCGGCTCCACCTCGCCTTTGGCGATCTCGAACTGCTGGCGCCCAGGGCCCCGGTACACTCGCGACCGGAAGAGACCTTTGTCTACACCGCACCCGTCCCCGACCCGGGCCGTCTTGCGGCGATGGTCGGAGGGCGGGCGCTCGCACGGAAGGAGCGGGCACCGCGCGCTGCGACCCATGCCTTCGACCCGAGACGGAAGGAGGAGGTCGATGCCTTCGTCGCGCGGGCAGGGCGGTTCGCAATCGTCGGAACGGGCTCGGTCGATGAGGGCGAACTGACGCAGCTCGAAGTCGCCATGCTGGAGGCCGCGCCCGAGGCTCCGGCAGCCGCCGTGTCCCCCTCGACAGCGGAGCCGCGGGAGATGGCGCGCCCTGCACCTGCATCGAAGCCTCCCCTGCTGATTGTCGGGTGCGGCTATTCGGGTGAGGCCATCGCCGAGGCGGCGCTGCGCGAGGGCCGCGCTGTCTGGGGCACGACCCGCGACACTGCCAAGGCGCTCCGGCTCGCGGCACGAGGCATCGAGCCAGTGCTGGTCGACTTTGACCGCGACGCAGCGCTGCCCGCACTTCCCGACGCGGTTGCCTGGGATGTGGTCATCTCCCTTGCACCGGAGCCAACGAAGACACCCCACGCGCTGCTCGAGCGGGCGCTCTCCTGGCTCGGCGAACGACCCGTCCGAAAGGTGGTCTACCTGTCGGCGACGAGTGTCTTTGGCGGCGGTGGCGGCGACTGGGTGGACGATGCGACGGTGGCGGCGCCCAACACGACCCGTGGCCAGCTCCGGCTGCAGGCCGAGGGTTGCGTGGCGGGCTGGGGAGAGGTGCGCGGCGTGCAGACACTCTCGCTCCGGCTGCCCGGCATCTACGGTCCAAACCGGACCACGCTGCCCCGCCTCCGGGACGGCTCCTATCGCATCTACAACGAAGCGCTCTGGAGCAACCGGATCTTCGTCGACGACATTGCCGCGGCGACACTTTTCGGGCTCGCGCATGAGGAGCTGACGGGTGCGATCATCGCCTGCGACAGCGAACCTTCGCCCATCACCGAGGTGGTGGCCTATACCTGCGCGCAGCATGGCCTGGCGCAGCCGCCGCTGGCGCCGATCCAGGACTGTCCGCCCTCCGTCCGTGACTTCTGGCAGGGGAGCAAGCGCTGCAAGGCCTCGACGCTCACCATGCTCGGTTGGATACCCGCCTTTCCCTCTTATCGTCAGGGTCTGCTGGAGGCTTGGCGCCACGAGGCAGAGGAGCGCTGATGCATCGGTGAGATTGCCTCTGGCCAGCGGCGGGCGGCAGGATTAGAACGCGTTCTAGTTCGCTCGAACTCCCGTCCACTTGCCACCGAGTGCCCTATGCCCACGCAGCTTTGCCGAGACCTGAAGATTTCCTTTCCCCTCATGGCCTTCACCCGCGGGCCAGATGCCGTTGCGGAGGTCTCGCTGGCGGGCGGAATTGGTATCCAGGCTGCGATCGGCTTCTCCCCCGATGACCTCAAGCGGGCACTTGACCGCATCGCGACTCGCCTCGACGGCCAGCCGTGGGGCCTCGATGTTGTCATGCCCTCCGGCTTCTCCACGCCCGACGGCGACAAGACCTCCGGCGGCGGCATGGCGGCGGCCTCTGACTACCGAAAGATGCTCCCGAAGGAGCACATCGAGTTCCTCGACAATCTGCTCGTGCAGTACGGCGTCCCGGCACTGCCACCCGGCACCACGGTGCAGAATGCGATGGCCGAGTGGACCGACGCTGTGAGCCGCAAGCAGGTGGCCATTGGTCTTGAGTATGGCCCTGCCGTCATCGCGAACGCGCTCGGCACCCCACCGGCAGATGTTGTGGAGGAGTGCCATCGCCGCGGCGTGAAGGTCGCTGCGCTTGTCGGTACCGCGGAACATGCGCGACGTCATGTTGCGGGCGGCGTCGACATCGTCGTCGCGCAGGGCACAGAGGCCGGAGGCCACACGGGTGAAATCGCCTCGATGGTCTTGGTTCCCGAGGTTGTAGATGCAATCGGCGCGACGCCGGTAGTGGCAGCAGGCGGTATCGCCTGTGGCCGTCAGGTGGTGGCGGCGCTGGCGCTCGGCGCGCAGGCCGTCTGGACCGGCTCGATGTGGCTCACCACCTTCGAGGGGCAGATCGACGCAGCCGTCACCTCCAAGCTCATCAAGGCAGGCTCGTCGGACACCATCCGGAGCAAGGCCATCACGGGCAAGTATGCGCGTCAGCTCCGCACCAAGTGGACCGATGCCTGGGAGAACCCCGCCAACCCCAATCCGCTCCCCATGCCGATGCAGTTCCTGCTCACGGCCGAGGCGGTGGAGCGTATCCACCGGCATGCCAAGGAGACAGGGAATGTCGACCTCGTGGCTGCCCCCATTGGTCAGATTGTCGGCCGGCTCAACGAACTTCGTCCGGCGGCCGAGGTCATCGCGGAAATGAAGCGCGAGTATCACGAGACGCTCGCTGCGCTGCGAAGCATCGTCTAGCGCCAGTCGCTGAAAGACGGCTTGGCAGCAGGGGCCGCGGCGGGTAGAGATTTGACCCTCAACCTCCGGCCCGGATTGCTCAATGTGGACGACGCAGTTGCGACTTCGCCCCCTGGTTCTTCTCCTGCTCACGCTGTCGCTTCCGTCGCTAGGCTGCGGCAGCGACGCCAAGACCACGGACACACCCGATACGGAGGGGAGCGCGGCTGATACCAACGTTGCCGACACGGCTGACGGCTCTGCCGCCGACACCGCTTCCGACGGTTCGGGCAGTGCCGACGGCTCAGGCTCCGGCGATGTTCCCGAGGAGGATGTTGTCTGCCGCCCCTGCGTGACGAACGAAGACTGCGGCGGGGACAACCTCTGCATCAACGGCGCGACCGGTGAGACCTTCTGCGGGCAGAGCTGCGCCGGCCTCGACGACGCCTCCTGCCCGAGCGGCACGGTCTGTCTCTCGGTGACGGCCGACACCGTGCTCTTCCAGTGCTTCCCTGCAGACCTCCGCTGCAACAACCCCTGCGCCGGCCTCGTCTGCGACCCCGGCTTTGTCTGCGATCCGGATGCGGACGGTGCCTGCCTGCCGCCGCGGGGCCTCTGCGAGCCCTGCACCAACAACGAGCAGTGCGGTGGTCCTGCCGACCTCTGCCTGCAGTTCGACGACGCGGGCACCGATCGCGCCTGCACCATCGATTGCGCAGCAGATGCCACGGTCTGCCCGGAGGGCTACTTCTGTGCCACCGTGGGAACGGGCGCTGACGCGCCGAAGCAGTGCGTGCCCGACATCCTGACCTGCGTCGACCGTTGCGTGGGCGTGACCTGTGACGCGACACAGTACTGCGACCCGCGCACGGGCGGCTGCAAGGCCCAGGGCGCGGCCTGCGACCCATGTTCGCTCGACTTCGAGTGTGGCGGCGACGCCGACCTCTGCATCGCGCTGCCGGGCCCAGATTGCGCCGACAACACCGACTGCCCCGCTGGCGACTTCTGCCGCGACGGCAGCTGCGTGATGGCCCGCTGCGGCGTGGACTGCTCGCCCGACGAGTTTGGCACGCCAGGCACCTGCCCCGCAGACTACAACTGTTTCACTCTCGGCGGTGGCATCTCTCAGTGCCTCCCCTTCTTCCTCTCCTGCGAAGACCGCTGCGCGGCGGTGGACTGCGGTGAGGGCTTCAACTGCGAGCAGACCACGGGCAACTGCATCCGCTCCACCTCGGAGGCCTGCCAGGCCTGTGACACCAGCGCCTCCTGCGGCGGCCAAGACAGCGTCTGCTCTCCCATCGTGACGGGGGGCCCCGCCATCTGCCTGCCTGGCTGCGATGAGAGCCGGCCCTGCGGCATCGGCTACAACTGCCTCTTCGTCTCCACGACGCTGCGGGCCTGTCTCCCGGCCAACGCCACCTTTGACTGCGGAAGCTGCGATGTGCTCGCCTGCCCCGATGGTCAGACCTGCTCGCCCATCTCGGAGCGTTGTGAGCCCAATCCGGTTGCCTGCTCCGACGCTTCGCCGGTCTGCAACGCAGGTCAACTCTGTCGCGGCAGCGAGTTCCGGTGTGAGCCCATCGGGAGCGCCTGCGACTTTGAGTCGCGCTTCTCCTCCTGCGGCTTCGGTACCACCGTCTGCACGGCCGGCGCGGCCGGTCGCGACGGCGGCTGCGAGCAGGACTGCAGCAGCGATGCAGAGTGCCCCGACGACCGCCCCTTCTGCGTGACCTACAAGGGGCTCATCTTCGGCATGTGCACCGACACGCCCGAGGGCGCGGCCGATGTCTGTGGACGGCTGGGGCGGGCCACCGATGCCGTCACCGGCTCGTCGCTCCGCATCGGCCAGCCCTGCGAGGGCGACGCATCACTCGACCCCTCCGTCTGCGGCGGCGACCCCGGGCTGACCTGTATCCTGCCCGACCCCTCCGCGGAGCCGCTCTGCACCACGACCTGCACCCAGGACAGCGACTGTGCGCCGCTCCGTGCCCATTGCGCGAGCGTCGGCGGCGCCAACTTCTGCCTGCCGGCGGCCTGCGACTGCGCTGGCGACCCGCCCATCGGTGCCCGAGAGGATGACATCTTCGGCGATGCTTTGACCGCCGCGGACGTCACCCGCTGCACGCTCGGCTGGACCCTCGCGGAGCGTCGCGCTTCGCTTCCCTTCAACGAGGTCCACGATGCCTACCGGCTCGCAAAGACGGCGCCGCTGAGCGGTGAGCCCGCCCGCGCGCAGGCGCTCCTCGACGCCGAGAAACGTGCGCTTGCGGCCCTCGCCGTGCAGCAGCCTCAGGTAGCCATCCGTACGGCTGCCACCATTTTCGGCGTCACCTACGGCTCTGCTCCGCTGCCGCCCGCTGGCGGCGACGCGACCCCGCTCGCTACCGCCATCTCACAGCTCCTCGCCGCGACCGGCGCGCCGGCCGATGCCACGCTCCCCGCCGCGGTGGCCACAGTGCCGGTCGACGTGCAGCGCGCTGCCGCCCGCTATGTCTCCGTCGCTGCGGTTGTTGTTGCGCAGCAGCGTGCCCTGTTTGGCGGCGCCACTGGCCCGCTGCTGGCAGCCGCAACGGAGGGCCTCCACACCGCCTTCCTCGACGGCACCACCGCCGTCGATCCCTTCGCGCCAGCGCTGGTCGACGCGGTCCGGACCAGTCGCATCCTCTCCACGCTCCACGCGGGTGCTGACTCGGTTGCCCGTCTGACCGCGGAATCCAACTTCGCCTTCGCCGGCGATCTCGCAGCCGTCTCCTTCAGCTACAGCACGCCGGTTGGCAGCATCATCATCGGAGGGTCGGGCAACGACATCTACGAACTCGACACGCCCACCCTGCTGCTGCTCGAACTCGGTGGCGACGACACCTACTACGGGGCCGTTGGCGCCAATGCGGGAAGCGCCCAGCCGGTCGCCATCGCGCTCGACCTGTCCGGTTCCGATACCTACACCTACCGCGAGGTCGCGGTTGCCGACGACGCGGGCCTGCTCCCCAGTGACGGCGCGGGACGCGCCGCGCCCATCCGCGGTGGCAACGGCCCCACCTCCCTCTCGACCATCGGTCGCCAGGGTGCGGGACGAGGCGGCATCGGCATCCTCTACGACCTCGGACCTGGCACCGACAGCTACCGTTCGCTCCGATTCGGCCAGGGATTCGGACTTCTCGGCGTAGGCATGCTTATCGACGAGCAGGGCGATGCCACGCTCGACATCGAGGCTGCAGGGCAGGGCGCAGGCTTCTTCGGCACCGGCATCCTTGTGCTCGGCGACACCGCCAACAACCTTACAGGCTATCACGCTGTGCAGGGCTTCGGCGGGCCCTACGGTGTGGGCATCCTCCTCGGCGGTCGCGGCGACGACCTCTACACCGCGCTGCCGGGCGACCCGCTCGTTGGCGACGCACTCTACCGCGAGCGGCTCGGCGGTGCTGATGCAGCCTACTCCGCCGCGCAGGGCGCCGCGACGGGCTACTTGGCTACAGCAACGCGTGCCCAGGCAAGTGGCGGCGTTGGTCTCCTCGTCGAACGCGGCGGAAACGACAGCTATCTCGCTGGGCTCGGCGCGCAGGGCTACGGGCGCACCTACGGCGTCGGCCAGCTCTTTGAGGCGGGGGGCATAGACCGGTACTCCGCCTCCGGCTTCGCCGACGGCGCCGGCCTCGACGCCGGCCACGGGCTGCTGCAGGACGAGGCGGGCGACGACTTCTACGGAACCGCGCTGCTGGCGGCTGAGTCCTCACTGGGCTTCGGCACCAACTTCGGCGGCGGCATCTGTTACGACCATGCCGGCAACGACACCTACTTCGGCGGCTTCAACGCCTTCGGCGCTGGCACACTCAACGGCCTCGGACTCTTCGCCGAGGTGGCCGGTAACGATGGCTACACGAGCGAGTCGAACGACACCTTCGGCAAGGCCGCGCTCACGGTTGCAGGATCTTCGCCCGACACCAACCCGCGCCGACAGGTCAGCACCTTCGCCCTCTTCGCAGAGGGCGGTGGCGCAGACCGCTACACGCGGCCCGATGGCTTCGCGGGCCCGCTCGGAGATGGCCGTACCTGGTCGCAGACGGTGGCCGCAGAAGCCGGCCTCGCGGTTCACGCGGGCGGCAACGACGGCATAGGGCCGCTGCTGTTTGCGCCGGAGTCTTCACGCTGATGGGTCCGGTCTCTAGAGCGATTGGCCTCGTTGCGCTGCTCTTCGCCGCTGCCTGCAGCGGAGACAGCGAGGAGGCACCCGCCGATACCGGCTCCATATTCGACTTCGACACACGACCGGCGCCTGATACCGCCACCGCCGACACCACCTCGGACACCACCGCAGATGCACCTGCTGACGGCTCAGACAGCGGCAGTGGAGAGCAGGGCAGCAACGACCTCCCTGGTGGCAGCCCATGCACCCGCAGCGCCGACTGCGTGGGCGGTCTCTGCATCGTCAACGAACGGTTCCCT
>CAIQPA010000419.1 GCA_903873545.1 uncultured delta proteobacterium | reverse complement strand
GGACCGCCCGCCCGCTCGGCGAGGAGCAGCTCATCTACGCCCGTGCCGACACCTCCAACCTGCTCGACCTCTGGTACGACCTCGAGGCTGACCTTGAGGAGAGCGGCTGGCTCGACGACTTCGACGACGAGTGCGCAGCCCTCAACGCCGACCAGCCCGAGCCGCAACGGCTCGATCCTTGGGGCTGGCGTAACCTCAAAGGGCTAGGCCAGCTTGATACGCCTTCCGCACAGCGACTCGCGGCACTCTGGGGATGGCGTGACCGGGTGGGCCGTGAGCGCAACCTCCACGTGACCCGCGTGCTCCCGCCGTGGGCCCTCATCCTCCTGGCCGAGCGGGGAAGCAGCGCCCTCACCCGCCGCCGCTCCTCGGGCCTCGACCCAGCGATCTTCGACGCCGAGCATGAGGGGCTCGCCCTCCTCCTCGACAACCCGCCGGAGCTTCCGCCCCCTGCCGCGCCCGCGCCGCGCACAGCGGGTCAGGGCCGGAGCGAGAGCGAACGCCGGCTCGAACTTCTCCTGCAGTGGCGGAACGAGACCGCGGAGGCCACCGGCCTCGAACCCGGCTTCCTCGCCTCGCGGACGGTGCTCCTCGATGTCGCCCGCCTCCTCGATCCCAGCGCCGCAAACATCGCCGCAGTCGCCGATGTGCGCCGTTGGCGATCCGATCGATTTGCCCAAACCTGGTCCGATTTGATGCGCCGCGTCGGGTAATGGTCGAAAAATCGACCTGTGCAGCAATGGCTCGAACCGTTTTTGTTGCGCTACCCGATTTATTCCCCTAACAGCCGCCCCCGTACCAATTGCTTTTGAAGTCTCTTTCAGCCCGCCGAGCGATCGGCACTTTCCTTCTTGAGGTAACCGAAATGTCGTTCTTCCGTCTCTCGCTCTCTGCCGCTGTCCTCGCTTCTGCCGCCATGCTCGCCGGTTGCCCCGCGGCTCCCGCGCCGACCGAGGCTCCTGCCGGTTCGGGCTCGGCCGCCGCTCCCGCCGCTCCCGCCCCGACCCCGGTCGTTGAGGCTCCCCCGGTTGCTCCTCCGGCCGCTCCCGCTGGTTCGGGCTCGGGCGCTGCTGCTGCCCCCGCCGCTGGCTCGGGCGCTGCTGCTGCCCCGGCGACTGCCCCGACGGGCAAGTAATCGGGCGGCGCCGCAAGGCGCTGCACCACGCTCGGCGCGGCCTCGGTCGCGCCGTTTGCGTTTTTGCTCCACGCTTTGCACACCGCGACGCGAGCGCCTTGCGAACCGGCACCTCGCGCTACGAATTTCGCTCCCGCCCGAGCGTCGAACCTCAGCCCGGCCAGTTTCCGTCCAGCCGAAGGTGCTCCCAGATCACCTGCGACAGATACTCCACCGCCTCCAGGTGGCGCATCGCATCGGCGACCCGCGCGCCCCATGCGTAGACGCCGTGACCGGCCACCAGCACCGCACCCACATCGGGGCGTGAGGCCTCGAGCACCGCCTGCGCCAGCGCCGGGATGTCGCCATGGTTGGGCACGATCGGAAGCGTCAGCACATCGCCCTCGCCCCAGAAGCCCATCGCCTTGATGAGCTCCCAGCCTGTGACCGTCACCTTGCCCTCGGCGACGAACCGCTGCGCCACCATCGTCGCATAGAGCGGGTGGCCATGAAGGATCGCTCCCGGCGCGTATCGAGCATAGAGGAGGTCATGCACCGCGGTCTCCGCAGACGACTTCGCAGCCCGCGCGTCGAGCCGGCGCAGCCCTACCTCGAACAGCAGAAAATCCTCTGTCGTCAGCTCGCTCTTCGAGCCGCCCGACGCACTGATGAGATAGCGCGTCGGTGTTCCTTCGCGGCGCACCGAGAGATTGCCCGAGGTCGCGGGAACCCAGTTCCGCGCGCCCATCTTGCGACCTGCCTCGACCAGCAACGAGACCTCTTCTTCCATCGTGCACTCCGGCTCCTGCGTCGCGGAAAAAGCCGCGCCCGCATCTTCGCAAATGGCGTGGGGCTAGCCGCTCCGCGCCACGAATGCTAGCAGCGGCCTCCACCGCGAACTCCAAGAAGCACTCCAACAGGCAGGATGACCATGAACCGCCACCACATTGCAGCCCGCGTTGCAGGCCTCACCCAGTCCGAGATCCGCGCAATGACGCGCGCCTGCAACGCCGTCGGCGGTATCAACATGGGACAGGGCGTCTGCGACGTCCCCGCCGAGCTCCTCATCAAAGAGGCTGCCAAGACCGCCATCGACAGCGACATCTCGCTCTACACCCGCTTCGACGGCGAAGAGCGGCTCCGCCGCGCCCTCGCCCACAAGTTCACCAACTACAACAAGGTGAACTACAACTTCGACACCGAGATCTGCGTCACGCTCGGCGCCTCCGGCGCCTTCGCCTGCGCCCTCACCGCGCTGCTCAACGCCGGCGACGAGATCCTCATGTTCGAGCCCTTCTACGGCTACCACTGGAACACGGCCTACATCGCAGGCCTCAACCCTGTACCGATCCCGCTCGCACCGCCCGACTTCGCCTTCGATGTCGAGCTCATCCGCTCCCGCATCACCCCCAAGACGCGCGCCATCCTGGTCAACACCCCCGGCAATCCGAGCGGCAAGGTCTTCTCGCGCGCCGAGCTCGAGACCATCGCAGCCCTCTGCATCGAGTTCGACCTGCTCTGCCTCACCGATGAGGTCTACGAGTACCTCACCTTCGACACCGAGCATGTCAGCATGGCCTCCCTCCCCGGCATGCGCGAGCGCACCGTGACGATGGGAAGCTACAGCAAGACCTTCAGCATCACCGGCTGGCGCATCGGTTATGCCGCCGCCTCCGAGCCCCTTGCCCGCGCCATCGGCATGGTCAACGACCTCTACTACAACTGTGCGCCGGCTCCGCTGCAGCGCGCCTTGGCCGTCGGCATCGAGACCTACGGCCCCGAGTTCTACACCGACCTGGCCAAGACCTACCGCAAGAAGCGGGACATCTTCTGCGAACTCCTCACCGAGATCGGCCTCGACCCCATCGTCCCCAAGGGCGCCTACTACGT
>CAIQPA010000418.1 GCA_903873545.1 uncultured delta proteobacterium | reverse complement strand
GAGACCTCGACGGCGTAGTCGCCGGGCTCCACGCGGAACTCGTTCGGCGCGCTGCCGAGCTCGCGGCCGTCGAGTGCGACCTTGGCGGGTGCGGGGGTGACGTCGAAGATGCTGAGGTAGCCGGGGCCTGTGGGCGTCACGGCCCGCTTGGGTGCCACGCCCAGGCCGCCAACACTGCCGCCGCCGATGCCGCCCAGCAGCACAGGTGCCGGCGGAGGCTCACACGAGGTCGTGACGCCTTGCGCGCAGGCGAAGGCTCGTCCGAGGCTCTGGCAGCTCGTCCAGGCAGCCTCTTCTTTGCTCGGTGCGGCCTGCCGGAGCGACTCGCTCCAGACCTTGGCACCGCCCTGCATGGGGGAGAGCGCTTCGGCCAGCCAGACCCAGTCGTCGCCCATGCGACGCGGGCTGAGGCGGATGAGGAAGTCTACCTCCACGTTGGCCATGGAGAGCTGGCAGGCGCGCTGCGTGTTTGCGCTGGCGCTCTCCTGAAGACACTCGCTGACCTTCACCTGTGTCTCGGCATCCTGGCTCTCGCGGAAGCCGGCGGCGTTGGTCAGCGCCGAGGAGAAGCGGTCGGCGCAGGTCTCGAGCGCGTTGCGGTCGGCTGCGTCGCCGCCGGCCGGCTTCATGAGGAAGAAGCTCTGCACGGGCTGCGATTCGGCGGCGGCGTTGGGTGCCAGCAGCGCCGACAGGACCAGCAGGATGGAGAGGGCAAGAGATCTCACGCGGCATCCTTCGGTGGTCGCGTCGTCGGTCGGTCTTTGACAGGCGGGCGGCTAACGCATCGGCTCCGCCGGTGTCAACGCGGTCAGCCGCGGGCCTTGAAGCCTTCGGGGTAGCGGGCGCGGAGCTTGTCGACATTCTTCGCGGCGACCTCATCGAGCGTCAGGCCGGCGGCCTTGGCGGCAACGGCGAGATACCAGAGCACATCGCCGAGCTCGTCGGCGACTGCATCGGCGCTGAAGGCCTTGCCGTGCCGCTCGAACTTCTTGATCAGGTTGGCCACCTCGCCGGCCTCGCCTGCAAGGCCGAGCGCGAGATACCAGAGGGGCGGGAGTTCGTCGTTGACGAGGGCGGTGCGGAGAGCGTCGGCCTGGTATTCGTCGAGCGTCATGGCGGAGCCTTGGAGCAGGGATGGGGGCGGGAGTAGCAGGGCCGTTGCCCCTTCGCCACGGCGCGCGCCGCGAAGAAGTTTGCGCCGCACCGCGTGCACCCCCTATGGGAGCGGCCAGAGGCTGCGTCGCGGCCGATGGAGAGGCTGCCGCATGCGGCAGAAGCAGGGCCCGCGCGGCCCGTGAGCAGGACCCGTGAGCATCGAAACCCCCGAACCGATTGTGGCCGCGGCCAGTGGCTCTGCGACCCGTTGGCGGCTGTTTGCGGTGGTCCGGCCCGGGCTTGAGCCGCTTTTGCTGATGGAGCTGATGGAGCTGCTGCCCGAGGCGGAGTTCGAGGAGCTGGTGGGCGGCATCGCCTGGCGCGGTACGATGGAGGACCTGTGGACGGTGGCGCTCGGCAGCCGCCTCGCCGAGGGGCTCCGGGTGCGTGTTGCGACCTTCAAGGCCTTCCGCTTTGACCAGCTCATCGCCGGCAGTTCGAAGGCGCCCTGGCATGCCTTCCTGCCTGCCGGTGCGACGATAGAGTCGCGCGTTACCTGCCATACCTCGCGCCTCTACCACAGCGATGCCGTGGCGGAGCGGGTGGAGGGCGCCATCATGGAGCGGCTCGCCGGCCGGCCTGCCAAGCCTGGTGCCGTGGCGCCAACGACACCGTTCCGCATCTATGTGCGGATGGAGGACGATGTCTGTACGCTCTCTGTCGATGCGGCGGGCGAGCTCATGCACCGTCGCGGCTACCGCACCGAGGTTGGCAAGGCGCCGGCGCGCGAGACGCTGGCCGCCGCGGTCGCGACGATCGGCCGGAGCCTTATGGAGGAGCCGGCGCTGGTCTGGGACCCCTTCTGCGGGACCGGGAGCATGGTCATCGAGTCTGCGATGGCCTGGGGCGAGCAGGAGCCCGGGGAGCATCGGAGCTTTGCCTTTGAACACTGGCCTGCAACCCCCACCGAGGCCTTTGCAGCCTGGCGGACCAAATGGCTTGCGAGCCGGCCGGAGCCTGTCCGTGGCACCGTTCCGCGCCATCTCGGGACCGACATCGACCCCCGCTGCGTCAGCTCGGGTGAGCGCAATGCGGAGCGGGCCGGGGTGGAGGGGACCGTCTCCTTCGCCGAGTCCGATGCGGCGGTGGCCGACCTGCCCTGCGGCGAGCGCGACGCGCTGCTCGTGCTCTGCAACCCGCCCTACGGCGACCGCATGCGCGGCGCGATCGACCCGCTCCGTCGCCTGCGCGAGCGGCTCCTGTCGCGCCGTGCGCCGACGGCCCTCGTCATGCTCGCGCCGCGCGGCCTTGCGGAGGGCTACATGGCCCGCGGCGGCCGCATCGTGGCCGAGATTCGCAACGGCGGCATCCCCGTCGTGCTGCTGGCCTGGAGCAACCGAGACGACCGCTAGCTGACCTTGGGCAGGTAGTAGCGGAGGATGTAGTCACGCAGCATGCGGTCGGTGGAGAACTCGCCGGGCAGCGTGGCCAGCGACGAGCGCATCGTGCCGGTCCAGGCCGCCGACTCGCCCCACTTGCCATCTGCGTAGTAGCGGGGCACCAGCTGCTGCTCGAGCGTCTGGTAGAGCGCCTCGCCGTCGCGGGCATCCTGCTCTGCGGTGTCTTCCGGCACATGCAGGTCGCCGATTGCAAAGCCGTTCTCGCCGTTGAACCCCTCGCCCCACCAGCCGTCGAGGATGGAGCAGTTGATGCCGGCGTGGAAGGGGACCTTCTGGCCTGAGGTGCCCGAGGCCTCACGCGGACGCCGGGGCGTGTTCAGCCAGACATCGACGCCGGCCGTCATCGCGCGGGCCACGTAGAGGTCGTAGTTCTCGACGAAGGCGATGCGGCCGCGCAGCTTGGGGTGGGCTGCTGCAGCCAGTACCTGCTGGATGACCTTCTTGCCGGGCTCGTCCTGCGGGTGGGCCTTGCCGGCAAAGACGAACTGGACGGGCCGGTCGGGGTTGCCGAGGATTTCGGCGGCCCGGTCGATGTCTGCGAAGATGAGCGCAGCCCGCTTGTAGGTGGCGAAGCGGCGGGCAAAGCCGATGGTGAGCGTGCGGTCGCTCCAGCCGGCCGTGGCGTCGCGCAGGGCGATGAGCGAAGGCGATGCGTCGCGGGCCAGCATGAAGCGGAAGAGGTCGCGCTTCATCAGCCGCTTGAGCCGTACCAGCTCCGCGTCGCCGATGCCTGCGACCATGGCTGCCCAGCCCGCGTCGTCGAGCAGCAGGTCGCGCCAGTTGCGGCCGCCAAACGTCTCGAAGCTCTCGCGCATGGCTGGGTGGAGGAAGGTCTCCACATGGACGCCGTTGGTGACATGGCCGAGGTCGTCTTCGGTGATGGGACGGTCCCAGAGCATGCCCCACATCTCGCGGCTGACCTCGGCGTGGAGCTTGGAGACAGCGTTGATGTGGCGGGCGGTCTTCATCGCCAGCACGGTCATGCAGAAGTACTCGCCGTCGTCGTGCGGGTTTTCGCGGCCGAGCGCGGCGAGCTCGTGCCAGTTGACCTTGAGCGCCTCTTGCATGGGCCAGAGGAAGAGGCGGGCCAGGTCGGGCGGGAAGCGGTCGTGACCGGCCGGTACAGGCGTGTGCGTCGTGACGAGGGTGCGCTCACGGACCCAGCCAAGGGCGTCGCCGAAGGAGGCGCCGCCGGCGATGCGCTCGGCCATCAGCTCCAGCGAGGCGAAGGCGCAGTGGCCCTCGTTGAGGTGGAAGACCGAGGGGTTGACGCCGAGTGCGCGGAGCATGCGCACGCCGCCGATGCCGAGGACCACCTCCTGGCGGGCGCGCATGGCGTTGTCGCCCGAGTAGAGACGACCGCCAATCTTGCGGTCTTCGGGGCTGTTCTCGGCCACGTCGGTGTCGAGCAGGAAGAGGGTGACGCGGCCCACGGCGAGCGACCAGACCTTGGCCCGGATGACACGGTCGGCGATGGGGATGGTGACGATGAGCGGAACATCGCCGCGGAGCACCAGCTTGGCGGGCGACTCGGCCCAATCGGCGGCGGGGTAGGCCTCCTGCTGCAGGCCGGCGTCTGAGACCGACTGCTTGAAGTAGCCCTCGGGATACTTGAGGCCGATGGCGACGAAGGAGATGCCGAGGTCGCTGGCGGTCTTCACATGGTCGCCGGCGAGGATGCCGAGGCCGCCGGAGTAGAGGTGGAGCGACTCGTGGAGGCCGAACTCGGCGCAGAAGTAGGCGACGGTTTTGCCGCGCAGGGCGGGGGCGTTGCGTGCAACCCAGGTGTCTGCGGTGCCGAGGTAGTCGTGGAACCGGAGCCAGACGGCCTCGAGCTCGGCGAGCGCCTCGGGGGAGGCGAAGGCGGCGTCGATGACAGCGTCGGGGGTGCGGGCCAGCATGGCCGCGGGGCTGTGCTGCGTGGCCTCCCACAGTTCGGCTGAGAGGCGGGAGAAGAGCGACTGTGCGTCGGGGTTCCAGACCCACCAGAGGTTGTTGGCGAGGGTCTGCAGGCGGAGGCGAAGGTTCATGGTGTTTCTGAAGGAAGGGGTTTCAGAGGGGACAGAAGCGCGCCTAACGCAGCGGAGCGCGATTATCCACCCAAAGAAGGCGCGTGGGGTAGCGCAGTCGGTGGCGGTCTGAGCCCGTCTGAGAGGCGTTGCAGGGGTGGGGCGAGGCGAGTAGGTGGGCCGCCATCCGGAGCAGGGAGCGAGCGATGGTAGCGGGAACCGAGTGGATCACGGGTAGGGCGCCAACCTACAGCGGCAAGGTTCGAGACCTCTACGACTTTGGGCCGCTGCTCCTGATGGTGGCCAGCGACCGGCTGTCGGCCTTCGATGTGATCCTGCCGACACCCGTTGCGGAGAAGGGCGCCATCCTCACGCAGCTCTCGTCGTTCTGGTTCGAGAAGACCCGCGGCGTCATCGCCAACCATCTGAGCGAGGTGCCGCTCGCCGACCTTGTGCCCGATGCCAATGACCGTGCTCGTCTGGCGGGTCGGGCGGTGGTGGTGAAGAAGACCCAGCCGCTCAAGATCGAGGCGGTGGTGCGGGGCTACATCGCCGGCTCAGGGCTGTCGGAGTATCGCCGGACAGGGAGTGTGTCGGGCATCGCGCTGCCGCCTGGTTTGGTGGAGGGCGACCGTCTCGCTGAGGCGATTTTCACGCCGAGCTCCAAGGCGCCGGTCGGCGAGCACGACGAGCCCATCACCTTTGACCAGAGCGTCGCGCTGCTGGGCGGAGCGCTTGCCGAACAGGTCCGCGAGACCAGCCTTGCGCTCTATCAAGCCGGGGCCGCCTGGGCCGAGAGCCGGGGCATCATCCTGGCCGACACGAAGTTTGAGTTCGGTCTTCTCGACGGCGAATTGGTGGTCATCGACGAGATGCTGACGCCCGATTCGTCGCGCTTCTGGCCGGCCGACAGCTATGCTCCGGGCGGGCCGCAACCGAGCTTCGACAAGCAGTATGTGCGGGACTACCTGCTGGCGCTGCAGTGGGACAAGTCGCCCCCTGGGCCGGTGCTGCCGGACTCTGTGGTTGCGGCCACGCGGGCTCGCTACGTGGAGGCCTACGAGCGGCTCACGGGCCTGGTCTGGGGCGCCGCGTGAGACGCTTTGTAGAGGCACTCAACTTCGCGGCGCTGCGGCATCGTGCGCATCGTCGGAAGGGGGCCGCGGGCGCGCCCTACATCAACCATCTGATTGAGGTGGCCCACATCCTGAGTTCGCATGGGCTGGAGGATGAGGTGCTGCTCGCCGCGGCTGTGCTCCACGATTCCATCGAGGATGTTGGCGTGACGCCGGACGAACTTCGTGCACGGTTTGGTGACGAGGTGACCTCGGTGGTGCTGGAGATGACCGACGATAGCACGCTGTCACCGGCCGACCGCAAGCAGGTGCAGGTGGAGCAGGCGGGGCAGATGAGTGAGCGGGGGCAGAACCTCAAGGTGGCCGACAAGATCAGCAACCTGCGGGGCATCCTGACCTCGCCGCCCACCAACTGGACGCGTGAGCGAAAGCTGGCCTACTACAGCTGGGCGAAGGCGGTGGTGGAGCAGTGTGAGAGGGCTGATGAGCGGCTGCGCCGGACCTTCCGCGACCTGCACGACACGGGGCTGCTGGCGCTCGATCTGTCGCAGCGAGACTGAATCGCATTCATTCGACAGTGTGCGGCATCGCTAGCAATCATGCGGGTTTGCGCAGGTTGACGCGATGCGGCAAACTGCTTTAGACTCCGGCTCGGTCGAGCGGAACGACCATTACATAGGCGGCTACGGAGGAGAGGACGATGGCCATCACGACTGAAGCATGGGTTCTTTACCCAGGAGAGGGGTCTTCACCGGGTCACGCCGAGTTGAAGAGGGAGTCGTTTACCTTTGACGACCCGACGGACGAGGAGGTGCTCGTCAAGCCGCTCTACGGCTGTTGGGAGGGCAACATGGGCCACGCCATCGAGCGCAAGCCTGTGGACCTCTGCAAGCTCAGGAATGAGCCCAAGGTGGTGATGGGCAACGCAGGCGTCGTCGAGGTCATCTCGGTGGGAGCCAAGGTGACGACGGTGAAGCCGGGCGACACGGCCATCGTCTTCTGCAACGGGCAGTGGGATGCCTTCGGCTACCCGCAGAAGATTTTTGGCTACGACGCGCCGGGGACCATCGGGCTGCTCGCGCGCCAGACCAAACTCCACCAGAAGCAGCTCATCCCGATTCCCGTCGAGAACCGCTACGACCTCAAGCGGTGGGCGGCCTTCTCGCTGCGCTACATCACGGCTTGGTCGAACTGGCGGCTCGCCTTCGGCATGCTCCGGTTGCAGCTCACAGAGAACGAACTGCCCGAACCCATCGTCTTCGGTTGGGGCGGCGGCGTCACGCTGGCGGAGCTGCATCTGGCCCGACTTCAGGGCTGCAAGACCTACCAGATCTCCTCCACCGAGGAGCGCAGGTACGCAGCCGAAAAGCTGGGAATCCACCCCATCGACCGCAACGACTTCCCCGCGCTCAACTACGAAGAGGACCGGTACAAGACGGACAAGGAGTACCGCGAGCGCTACAAGGCGAGCGAGGCCTCCTTCCTCAAGCAGGTGGCGGAGATCACCGAGGGGCAGGGCGTCCACATCTTCCTCGACTACGTGGGTTCGCCCGTCATCCGCGCGACGCTCAAGGCGCTTTCACGCGAGGGTGTGGTGGCGACGGCCGGCTGGAAGGAGGGCATGCAGCTCTGGTTCCTCCGCGCCATCGAGTGCATCGAGCGCCACCAATTCGTTCACACCCACTACGCCCGCTACTCCGAAGGGGTGCAGGCTGTTCGGTTTGCGCTGGCCAACGAGTGGCTTCCCGAGGTGGACGATCGCGTCTACACCTTCGACGAAATCCCGACGCTCGGCCAAGACTACTTGGGCGGCGACTTCACCTACTTCCCCATCTTTGAAATCAACTCACCCTCGTAAGGCCGCAGCCCATGAACTTTGACGATCTGCGCAAGACCATCGCCTCCATTCAGTCGCGCCACCGGGCCCGCCCCGAGATGATGCGGGGCATGAAGGTGCCCTATTATCGGCGCGGTGAGATGTCGATCCCGAGCTTCAAGATGGTGGCCGGTGGAGACATCGAGAAGGATGCGCGGGCGCTCAGCCTGAAGCTCATGGGCAAGGCGGCGCAGCTGCCGATCGACTTCTTCTTCTACGACCTCGAAGATGCGGCGCCCGACAACCCGGAGTTCAAGCCCTTTGCGCGGAGCTTCGTGGTCGAGGCGCTCACGACCAACGACTACGGCGATCGGGTGGTGGGCTTCCGGCCCAACAACATCCGCACGGCCTACTTCGAAGAGGATGTCATCGAGGTGGTCTCGCGGGCCGGTCACCGGCTCCAGACCATGGTCATCCCCAAGTCGGAGCATTGGGAAGAGGTGGCCGATGTGGTGAAGATTGTGCGCGATGTGCAGCGCATCGCGGGGCAGACAAACCCCATCCACTTCGAGATCCTCATCGAGTCGCCCTCGGCCTTCCTCGAGGCCGAGAAGATTGCGGCCATCGAGGGTGTCTCGGCGCTCATCTTCGGCGCCTGGGACTTCGCCCGGACGGTGAGCGGCAAGGTGACGGCCGACGGCTGGATCTACGACCAGCAGACCGTCCGCCAGCTCCTGCCGGTCATCGCTGCGGCGCATGGCAAGGAGGCTGTGGATGCCGTGACGGGCACGCTCCCCATCCGGCCCAAGACGCCGGCGGGCGTCACCGACGCGGAGGCCGCCGCGGCGCTCGCCTCGAACCCCGACACCATCGATGCGGCCAAGTTTGGCGCCGCCTTTGTGGAGAGCGTTCGCAAGCGGAACCGGGCCATCGAGCTCGCGCGCCGCGATGCTGAGAATGCGCGCGCCGCTGGCTACGCGGCCAAGTGGATTCTGCACCCCGACCAGATTGAGGCCATTCATGCGGCCTGGTCGCCGAGCCGTGAAGAGGCGCTCCGCGCGCTCAAGCTGACGGCCGACTATGCCCGTGCGGCGATTTCGGGCTCCGGCGCCGAGGTCGATGGCGACCGGCTGGCCGACAAGGCGGTTGTTGGTACCGACTGGTGGGTTGTGCGGGCCGGCATGAAGTCGGGCTCCATCACGGATGCCGATGTGACTGCGACCGGTCTCACCATGGAGGCCTTGGCGCGGACGGTTGTGACCCACGACGGCCACAGCGCCCTCTCGTAGCGGGTAGGAGTTCTGATGTCGGAAGAGGCTTTGGAGGCTGCGGCGGTCGGTTGGCTTTCGACGACCGTCGATGGTTGCATGGACTGGCTCGCCGGTCGCGCCACGGTGAACAGCAAGCTGTCGCGCGAGCGGCTCGATGCGCTCCAGCCGGAGGCCTTCGAGCTGGCCCGTGCGCTCGCGGAGCGGGAGGCGGCGCGCGCCATGCTGGCCTACGCTGCACGGCTCGGCGACCCGCTCTCCGCGGGGCTCGCGACCACCTATGTGGCGCTCGTGACGCGGCGGATGCTGGAGCGGCTGTTGCCCGGCGGTGCCTTCTACGGCGCGTCGCCGGCGACGCTGCCGGAGGGCGTTGGCACCTTCCTGCAGGCCGCCATGGGGTCCGAGCAGGCGCATGCTGTGAGCGAGCTGCTCTACGGCCGCATCGCGGAGCCCACGGGCCCCGTCGGGCTCGGTCCGGACCACCGCGAGATGCGCGACCTCTTCTCCCGCTTTGCCGACGAGAAGTTGGCGCCCGTTGCGGAGCATATCCACCGCGAAGACAAGGTGGTGCCCGAGCCGCTGCTCCGCGAGCTCGCCGCGCTTGGCGTCTTCGGCATCTCCATCCCCGACAGCTACGGTGGCTCCTT
>CAIQPA010000417.1 GCA_903873545.1 uncultured delta proteobacterium | reverse complement strand
GCCTGCTGCGTCAGGAGTCCCTGCGCCTGCTTGCAGAGCGTAACCTGATCTTCGCTGGGAACGAGCTTGAGTGGCTGCGTCATCGCACCCTCACTTGGGAAGGCCCAGCACATGCTGGGCGATGACGTTGAGCTGAATCTCTGAGCTGCCACCCTCGATGCTGTTGGCCCGGGCACGCAACCACTCGCGGCCCGTGTCGAGCCCGGTCTGGTCGAAGGGCGCACCCTCCCAGCCCACCGCCTCGGGTCCGAGCAGCCGCATGGCCAGCTCATACCGACGCTGCTTCAGGTCGGCGCCGTAGGCCTTCGTAATCGAGCTCTCCGGCCCCGGCGTCTTGCCAGACTCGGTCGTCTGCCGAATCCGCTCCCGCACCAGCCCGAAGGCCCGCTCGTCCATCGCAATCCGCGCGATTGCGTCACGGCTGAGCGCGTCGAGCGGCTCGCCCTCCGCAACCCCATACTGCTCCCGCGCCGAGGCCAGCAGCAGCGACTCGGCCTGCGCCATCTGGCCGCCGATCGCATCGCCAATCATCGTCCGCTCAAAGCCGAGCAGCGCCTTGGCGATGGTCCAGCCCTCGTTCAGCTTACCGACCAGGTTGCGGGCAGGAACCCGAACCTCGTCCATGAAGACCTCACAGAAGGGCGACGAGCCGCTGATGAGGCTGATGGGCCGCGACGAGACGCCACGGCTCTGCAAATCGATGAGCAAGAACGAGATACCCTGCTGCTTCTTCGCCGAAGGGTCGGTCCGCACGAGGCAGAAGATCCAGTCCGACTTGTCGGCATGCGAGGTCCAGATCTTCTGGCCCGTGACGACGAACTCGTCGCCCTCCTGCACCGCCTTCATCTGCAGCGAGGCCAGGTCGGAACCGGCGCCCGGCTCCGAGTAGCCCTGGCTCCAGCGGACGCGATTGTCGACGATGGCCGGCAGGTGCTCCGCCTTCTGCTCCGCGTTGCCAAAATGCAGCAGCGTGGGTCCCAGCATCGTCAGACCAAAGCCCACCGCAGCGGGCGGCATGGCCAGCCGGATGAGCTCCTGGTCGAGCACCAGCGCCTCGTCCTTGCTCAGGCCGGCGCCGCCATACTCCTTGGGCCACATGGGCGCCGTGAAGCCGCGGCTGAGCATGCGCTCGAGCCAGACCGCCTCATCAGCCGTCGGCTTGCCGCGCCGTCCACCCCAGTAGCCGTCGAACCTTCCCATGCGGGTGCCACGCAGCCCGTGCGGGGCGTTGGCCTCAAGCCATCCACGCACCTCGGTGCGGAAGGCCTCCAGTGCTGCTGTCATGCGCTGTCCTCTGCAGTGTCCCTGCCCCGACCGTTACTCGGCGGGGTGGTTGTCGTCGTAAAAGCCGGCATACCACTCGCGCAACTTCATGATGGGACCGTCGCCATCGCAGAGCACGGGCACCTGTCGGAAACACTTGTTCTCCCAGATGGCCACATCCTCCTGGAAGCCCTTCGTGAGGTTGTCGACGTAGCGGCTGGCGAAGCCCTTCGTCTTTTCGGCGTTGCCGCCCACAATCTTGATCATCACGCCGAAGCGCAGATCGAGGCTGTGCTCGTCCACCGGCACATGGGCGTTGAGCAGCCGCGTCTGCAGCACGCCCGCCATGTGCGACACCTGGAAGCCGGGGCCGTAGTAGGTCGCGGTGATCTCAAACTCATCCTTGCCGCCGCCCACAGGGTAGGCCACGCCGCCGCTCCGCTGGATGGCCAGCAGGTCGGTGAACTCGTTCTCGAACTTCGTGATGTTGGTGTTGTGCACGCGGGGGAAGTGGCCCTTGTCGACCACGTTCTCCAGGATCTCACGCGGGTGGGTCTTGATGTGCAGCTTGCTGTGGCTCCAGGGCAGCCAGGCCTCGTCGCCCCAGACGTCGAGCGTCGGGACCTCCCACTCCGGCGGGCCGCCGAGCGGTGCGTGCCAGAGGTAGATGCAGCCGTTCTTCTCCACCGTGTTCCAGGCGCGGGTCACGGCCTTCACCGGGATCTTCGGCGGGTCGGTCTTGGCGTAAGGAATCGCCACGCACTTGCCGCCGAGGTTGAACTTCCAGGCGTGGAAGGGGCACTCGATGGTGTCACCGACAACCTTGCCGCCGGCACCCAGATGGGCGCCCAGGTGGGGGCAGTAGGCGTCGAGGATGGCCACCGTGCCAGACTCGCCGCGGAAGGCGACCAGCTCCGTGCCGAAGTACTTCATCTTCAGCACGCCACCCACCGGCAGCTCGTCGGAGAAGGCTACGACGAACCAGCCCTTGGGATACCCCACAAAGGGGTTCTTCTTCGACGAACTGCGCTTTGCCATGGACTAGACTCCGCGGAAGGTGATCGGCATCGTCTTGATGCCGTTGATGAAGTTGGAGCGCAGCTTGCGCACCTCGCCGGCCAGCTCGATGTCGTCCATGCGGGCGATGAGCTGCTCGAAGAGGATGCGCATCTCAAGCCGGGCCAGGCTCGCGCCCATGCAGAAGTGCTCGCCCACGCCGAAGGCAAGGTGCGGGTTCGGATTGCGCGTGATGTCGAACTTGAAGGGGTCGGCAAAGACCTCTTCGTCGCGGTTGGCCGAGCAGTAGAAAATGACGACCTTGTCGTTCTCCTTCATCGGCACGCCGCGTACCTCGAGGTCGCGCGTGACGGTGCGGCGGAAGTGGTTGACCGGGGTCACCCAGCGGAGGGTCTCCTCGACGGCCTGCGAGATGAGCTCCGGGTTGGAGCGCATGAGCGCCATCTGGTCGGGGTTCTGGAGCAGCGCCAGCATGCCGCCCGACAGGGCGTTGCGGGTCGTCTCGTTGCCGGCCACCGAGAGCAGCAGGAAGAAGGCGTCGAACTCCATCTCCGACAGCTTCTCGCCGTCGATCTCCGAGTTGATCAGCACGCTGATCAGGTCGGTGCCATCCTTGTCGAGGCGGTCCTCGGCGAGCGAGTTGGCATACATCCAGATCTCCATCGCCGACTGGCGTGCATCCTCGATCGAGGTCTGGAACTCCGGGTCGTCGAACCCGATGAGCTGGTTCGACCAGTCGAAAATCTTCTGGCGGTCTTCACGGGGCACGCCGAGCAGCTCGGCGATGACGCGGAGCGGGAGCTCGGCGGCGATGTCGCGCACGAAGTCGCAGGCGCCCGTGCCCTTGGCGATGACCTCGTTGAGGATCTCATCGACCTCGGCCCGGATCTTGGGCTCCATCAGCTGCACGATGCGCGGGGTAAAGCCGCGGGCCACCAGCTTGCGGAAGCGGGCATGCTGCGGCGGGTCCATGTTCACCATCAGCAGCTGGATCTGCGAGAGATCCTCTTCTGCGTAGTCGGGGATGTTGGTTCCGCCGCGGGCCGACGAGAAGTCGCGCGGGTTCTTCGAGATGTCGACGACGTCGGAGTACTTCGAGATGACCCAGAAGCCACGACCACCGGGCTCGCCGTGGAAGGAGACCGGCGCATGGGCGCGGAGCTCGGTGAAGTCTGCGTGCGGCACCCCCTTCGCGTAGGTATCGAGATCGTAGATATCGATCTTGGGGAGGGCGTGCGATGCGGTCTGGTTCTCCATCTTTCGACTCCTTGCCGTAGCGGCGTTCAACGCTGTATTGGTGTTCCACTAGAACATGTTCCAATTTGCTAGAACATGTTCCAATGGTCAACAACGGAAGTGAACTTCATCACCTCCTCAACGCCGGAGCCAGACTGTGAGCGAACCAGCACTCCTTACCTCCCGCGACGGTCATGTCATGACTGTCACATTCAACCGCCCGACCGCCAAGAATGCCCTCAACCTCGAGACCCTCGCCCGCCTGGCCGACGCCTGGGCCGAGATTGAGGAAGACAGCGAGATCCGCGTCGCCATCCTCACCGGCAACGGCGGCGTCTTCTCGGCCGGTGCCGACCTCAAAGAGATGCACGGCGACCAGACCGCCAACCCCTGGCACGACCGCTTCAACAAGGACAAGGGCGGTGACCCTGAGCTCCACTGGAAGGCCTTCCTCCGCAGCAAGCTCCTCAAGAAGCCGCTCGTGGCG
>CAIQPA010000416.1 GCA_903873545.1 uncultured delta proteobacterium | reverse complement strand
GTAGTGAAAGTTTCCGGTCAGGCTGGCCGTCGGACGAATCGTCATGAGCGACATGCCCTTCTGCCCGAAGACCTCGCCACCGATCACGGAGACTTCGTATCCGGTCCGCTCGCTCTCGAGCGGCGCCAGGCTCTCAGCGGCCCGCTTGAGCGATGCGTCGACATCCTTCCGGAGCTCCTCGACGCGGAGGGGATCCGCAACGCCCGCCGACGCCTGCCGGAACCGGGCCATCATCTGCTCGCGGTAGTCGGCCAACACCTCTGCCGGCGTCGCACCCCAGGCCGCCTTGCCGATCAACGGAGAAACCTCCAGTGGAGCCGACGCGCGCGCAACCACAGCTGTCAGGCAGCAAACCAACCAGAAACATACCGCCGCAATCCGCCTCATGCATCCTCCATTGTGAAGCCCGACGCTACCGCCGACGCCGCCCGCCGACAAGTAACTCAGCCCTCCCGCTCCACGCTCGCCACCATCCGTTCGAGGTAGGCGCGGATCCCTTCACGCATCTCGTGCCCGACAATGGGCCGCGCGATTGGCGCCAGCAGACGGCTTAGTTCCATCTCGACCTCCATCGTCTGCGCATAGGTCACCCGGGTGCGGCCCGGCTCCACCGCCTCAAAGCGGGCAGAGCCTGTCGACCACATGTTGCCCGTCCCCACCGTCGACCAGGTAAGCAGGTCGGGCGAAACCAACCGATACCGGCAACTGTAGTTGCCCTTGAACGAGATACCCCGCTGCGTCTTCGGCATCAGCCAGAACCGAAGCGTCTCATCGTCCGCCCGCTCCGACCGCTCGAGCGGGCCGTAGCAGCGCACAATCCGGTCGAGGTCAGAGAAACCCGCGGCGACGCGAGCGAGCGGAGCCTTCACCAACAGCACCGCCTGATGCTCTCCCGAAAACCGCGGCATGACCTACCTCCCCCGCCCAGCCTCGGGGAGCGCGAGCAGGGCCGCGAGCGCCGCCTCCTGCCCCGTCGGCGCCAGCAGCACCCATGCGTCAAAGTCCTGCGAGAAGCCTGTGCTGGGCAAAACCTCCGGCACCTGCTCCATCGTCCAGAGTCGCAGCACCGAATCGGGCAGCCGCGAGATCAGCCGGCGCGTCGTCTCCACCATCGGAAGCGCGCCGCCCTCCTTCGACGCCCCGATGCAGGCGGTCCGAAAGCCGGGCCCAACAGGATGGCCCTGCCCAAACCGAACGGCACGCTCGAGGTCTGCGGTGCTCTCCAGCTCAAACCAGACCTCGAGGCCATGCTCCACGGCCGCACCCAACACAGCCTGCAGCTCTCGGTCGCCAAGAACGGAGGGCTGCACCGTCACCGCGGAGGCGCCGTGCGCACGCGCCATCGTCACCAGGTAGCGGTCGATCACCCTGTCGCGCACAACAAGCGGAAGCGTCGTCTGCTGCGCGAGCGCCAGCACCCGCTCGTAATCCGATTCCGACTCCCGCTCCTGCACCGTCATCGAGAAGGCCGTTGCTCCGGCCTCCTCCAGCCGCTTGCAGGCTGCCAATCCGGCAGCAGTCCGCGGATCGATCTCGCCCAGCTCCACGACCACCGCACGCGGGGCGCGCGGCACCCGCAGCGCATCAGCAATCGGAGGCGGGAGCGGGAGATAGTGAATCCGTGTCCGGTACATGCCGTCCACGCCCGCCTTCTTCTGAGCCGCAATCCAACGCTGCCGCGAGGCATCGACAGCTTCAATCGACTGCATGAACTTCCTCTCGAGGGTGACCGTCGACACAACCGCTCGAACCGCTCGTCGCGCTATCTTTCTTGCCGGCCCAGGCCGTCGCGCGACGACCAGTTGGTCCTCGGCTCCGCCGCGCTGCCGAGAGTGGTGAGTTCGAGCGTTCACACATGCCACGCGGCTGCTACGCCGTAGCCCGCAGACGGTCAAGAACTGACCTCACACCGCCGAGCGCACCAGAGAGGTCGCTGCGGAGGCGGGCACCCCCAAGAAGGCCGCCAGCTTCGAAACAATCCGCGCCTCGAGCTGCCGCGCCCGCTCTCGGCTCACCTTGAACCGGTCGCCCAGCGACTGCAGCGTCTCCGGCTCCTCCGCAACCAGGCGGCACCGCCAGATCTCCAGGTCCCGACCCGCTAGATGCGCCGAAAACGAGGCGAACTTCGACAAGAGCTGCGACTCCGACTCTCGCGCCGCCACCTGCTCGTCAACCGCCTCCTCGCCGCTCGGGATGATGTCGCCGAGCGACCCCCGCTCCCCATCTTCAATTGGCGCGTCGATCGAGGCCTCACGGCCCGAGAGCCGGACCTCCATTTCCCGCACCTCCACCTCTTTGACGCCGAGCGCCCGCGCCAGCATCGAAGCCGTAGGTACAAGCCCCTGCTGCTGCAGGCGGTCCTTCTCGCGGCGGAGGTTGTAGAACAGCTTCCGCTGCGCCTGCGTGGTCCCCACCTTCACCAGTTTGTGGTTATCCATCAGGTACTTGAGGATGTAGGCGCGGATCCACCACTGCGCGTAGCTCGACAGCCGGATGTTCCGCTCCGGGTCGAACTTCCGGATGCCGTGGAGCAGCCCCACATTCCCCTCCTGGATGATGTCGAGCAGCGAGGTGCGACCCGTCGGGTACTCTCGCGCAATCTTCACCACCAGACGAAGGTTGGCATTCACGAGCCGTGATTCCGCAACCTTCGAACCCGTCTCCCGAAAGTGACGCGCGAGCACTCCCTCCTCCTCGACCGTCAGAGGAACATGCCGCCGGATCTCGTAGAGATAGCGACCCACCGCATCCATCGGGACGCCGCTGTCTTCTCGACCCGCCGTGGTCGCCGACGCCGAAACCTTCACTACTTGCTCGCTATGCATTGGCATGGCTTCCTCCGACACGATGCCCGATGTCAGTGCCGCCGGCCGGAAAGGGCCCGCGAGGTCGACCGCGTGCGAGGGGTTTCGGGGAGAGGAACGCCGATTCGTCGATCCTTCTTCCCTACCCTCTTCGATGCGGGCGCTGCCAAAGAGATTCACGCCCAAGAGCCCCGGTTCCGATCCTCCTGCTGTGCGGCTCACCACACAGGCTGTTTGACATCCCCCGTGCGGTGCCTATCGCAGCCCGCTCGCGCAACCCAAAGTTTGAGCAAACCAATGAGCGAAAAGGCAAACCTCTACGATGTCCTCGGCGTGGCCAAGGATGCCTCTGCGGACGAGATCAAGAAGGCCTACCGCGCGCAGGCGCTCAAGTTCCACCCCGACCGCAATCCCGGCGACAAGGCTGCCGAGGAGAAGTTCAAACTCGCAGCGGAGGCTTACGGCGTCCTCTCCGACGCCGAAAAGCGGGCCCGTTACGACCGATTCGGAGAGGCTGGGCTCGGCAACGGCGGACAGGGATACTCCTCCGAGGATGTCTTCTCCAACTTCGGCGATATCTTCTCCGAGTTCTTCCAGTTCGGCGGGCAGCGCCGCGACCCCAACGCCCCCCAGCGCGGCGCCGACCTTGAGCTCGGCATGCGACTGCCCTTCGACGTTGCCGTCCACGGCGCCGACAAGGAGGTCAAAGTCGCCCGCGACGAGTCCTGCTCCACCTGCAGCGGATCCGGTGCTGAGGCCGGCAGCAGGCCCGCACCCTGCTCCAGCTGCGCCGGCTCCGGACAGGTCCGTCACAGCCAGGGCTTCTTCACCGTCCAGTCCACCTGCCCCCGCTGCAAAGGCCGCGGCACCATCATCTCCAACCCCTGCAAGCCCTGCGGCGGCCGCGGCACCACCAAGGTGGAGCGCATCGTCAAGGTGAAGATCCCCGCCGGTATCGACACCGGTCAGCGACTCCGCCTCCGCGGCGAAGGCGCAGCAGGCACCAAGGGTGGGCCCAGCGGCGACCTCTTCATCATCTTCGAGGTACAGGCCCACGATGTCTTCGAGCGCGATGGCGCCGACATTCACCTCGAACTCCCCATCGACTTCTCCACCGCTGCGCTCGGCGGCTCCGTCGACATCCCCACCCTCGACGGCACGACAACGGTCGAGGTCAAGGCCGGCACCCAACCGGGCGACCGCAAGCGCCTCGCTGGCAAGGGCATCCCCATCGTCAACCGCAAGGACCGCGGCGACCTCCACATCCACTTCAAACTCGAGGTCCCCAAGTCGCTCTCCTCCGAGCAGCGACGCATCATCGAAGAGCTGCGCGAGGCCAGCGGCCACAAGCAGAGCTCACGCCCCTCCTTCTTCGACAAGCTCAAAGACCTCTTCGACCCCTCCGACGACTGAGCCGCTACCGCACCGCCTCGAAGGCCGTCCGAAGCTCCGCCGGCGACAGCCCGCTCACACGGCAGAAGGCGGCCTCCACCCCCTCGCCCAGCGCCGAAGCTGCATAGACGGTCAGGAGCGCCTCGAGGCCAAACCGCGACGCAAACCAAGCGCCGAGCCCTGCCGCGAAGGCGTCGCGCGCTGCGCGCTGCCGACCGTCGAGCGCAACGGCATCGCTCCGCTCCAGGTCAGAAATCCAGCCCGCCCAGCGCCCCTCCGCCGCCACTGCAACGACCGGAAGCCCTGCCGCAGACAGCAGCGACCGGCTCCAGGCGAAAGCCACCGCCTCGCCAAGCCAACTCGGCCCTCCATAGGGTGCCCGCACGGCGAGGAAGGCATGGGCCATCTCATGCCAGACCACCTCTCGCTCCAGCGCAGCCGGCAGCCCCGCTTCAACACTCACAAGCCTGCCGAGCGTGATCCCAACCGCACCCTCCGCAGCCAGCCCGGCAAGCCGTGTGCGGAGCCGCACCGACTGTTCGAGCCGCTCGACCAGCAGTCCATCGGCAAGCCGTCCGCCCGTCGCCGCAACAAAGGCCGCATGGGCAGCCTCAACGGTCGCTCCGAAGCCCGCCGCGCCCTCGCCCGCGGCCGACCACCGGAGCTCCGGCCACTGGACCGACGACACCACCTGCCGGCCAGCAAGGCCATCGACCTCGGCGAGCAGCGAGGTGTCGCCATCGGGCGCGAGCAGCCGCGACGCCTCGGCCTCCAACCCGGCCC
>CAIQPA010000415.1 GCA_903873545.1 uncultured delta proteobacterium | reverse complement strand
CTCCGCGAGCTGCTGCATGGCGATGAGCTGCGGGATGGCCTCTTCGGTTCCAACCTGAGCCAGTGCTGCCGCAGCATTGCCGCGCACATCAACAGCCTTATCGTCGAGGGCCTGCAGGAGCGCCCGGGTGACGGGCGCGCTGGTCCCAGCGAAGGCAAGGCTCTGGATGACCTGGATCTTCTCAGGGTCGGGGATTGCGCTGTTGAGCTTTTCGCCGACGGCGGCGGCCTGGCGTTCGAACCGGACGGCCATCTCCTGCGCATCCTTGGGTCGGTTGGTCTCGGTGTAGTTCTTCTGCAGCGAGGCGTAGGCAGGCAGGAAGTCGGCCTGGATCTGGATGGCCCGCTTGAGGGCCTCTTCGGACTCGGGGAACTTCTTCAACTCGAGGTAGAGGCTGCCGAGGACGAACTCGAGCTGCGCGTAGGCAGGCGCCTTCTTCCGCAGGTCGAGGAGGGTGGAGAGCGCTTGGTCCTTCTTGCCCTCTTCGGAGTAGAGCTCCGACAGCATCAGCATGCTGACGGCCTTGAGCTCGGAGAGGGGCTCTGTCTCAGCGATGCCGAGGAGTGCAGCGGTGGCGGCGTCTCGGTTGTTGCTCTGGAGAGCCTGGAAGGCCAGCTTCTGGAGCTCCTCCTGGCGCGGCGAGGCAGTGGCGAAGGCAGAGCCCTCGAGCGGTGCTGCGTTGGCCGCTGCGGAGCCGGAGCCCGAGCCTTCTCCGGTCGCGCTGGCGTCGGGCTTCTTGGAACAACCCGTCGCGACGGTGAGTGCGAGGAGGGCGAGTGCGAGGTGTTTCTTCATGGGAGTGCGTAGTCCAGTGGCTCGAAGTTGGCGTGGCCGGAGACCCGAAGTCCGTAGCGGGCCTGGACCGTGGCGGTCGCGGCGTCGGTAACGAAGAACAGGTTCTGCTCCGGGAGGTAGGTGAGCGCCACTGTCGCGGCGCCCACGGCGAATTGGGAGGAAAGAGCGTTGGAGGTCAACCCGAATCGGATCTCGGTGCCCGCGCTCGGTGCTGCCGGCAGCTCGATGCCGAGGCCGCTGAGGTGGCGGAGTCGCTCGCCGGGCGCGAACCGGGTGCGAGAGGCCTGGTAGGCAGGCCGCGCGACACAGGCTCCGTCGAGTTCCGCGGCCGCGGAGGGACTGCCGAGCGCGGCTGGGCGGCCTGCGCCGTCGTCGAGGCGGGAGACCCAGGCGCCTGCTGCAAAGATGTTGAAGGCGAAGCCGGTCGGGTAGCAGGTCGCAGGCGGAAGCGGGGTGCCATTCGTGACGGGCGAGAGCGCGAGCCGGCCTCCAGCCACCTCGGTGACCGTGTAGCGGAGGTCGGATGGTGCCGAGGTCGCGGTGACGGAGCGGCCAAGATAGGGGGCGCACTCCGACAGGTTGGCGCGGCTGTCGAGAATCGAGATGCGGCCGAGGACCAGTGTATCGCCCGGCTGCACGCCGGCGTCGCAGAGCGAGACCGAGCCGCTGCAGAGTGCCGGGCAGGCGCGGCAGAAGTCGAAGGTGGGGCTGCCGCAGAGGTCGGCCTGCGCGGTCTCGGGGCTGCTGCTGCAACGGCTGTCGAGGGCGGGGCAGAGGCCGGTCTCGAAGGCGCCGCAGAGGTCTGGAAGACCGCATGCGTCGTTGCCTGCGAGGATGGCCCAGCGACCGGTGGCGGCGTCGTCGACGAAGTGGCCATCGGCGCGTGCGGTCCAGGGGAGCGCGCCCGCAAAGGTGAAGCGCCAGGTGAGTCCGGAGTTCGAGGTGTCGGGCATGCGGGCGTCGTCGCGCTCCGCGTTGAAGGAGACCGTATCAAGGCCATCGGTGGTGGCCTGGTAGCGCCAGCGCTCGGGAAGGGAGACGGCTCCTTCGTCTTCGGACCAGCGTGCTGGTCCCGACGGGTTGCCGGTGCTGCAAACCGGGATGGCTGCTGTGCTCTCACCCGGCGCATCATCGCCAAGGCCGCACTGCAGGCTCGAGATAACGGCGCTGTTGTCGTTGCTGTCGAAGAGCGAGAAGAGGGGGAAGGTGATGTTGCGCTCGAGGTCGCGGGCGTGGGTGTAGAGGGAGTAGCCGGCGCTGCTGGAGAGGGCGACATGGAGGCTGAAACGCTCGCGGCGCGTCGCCCCTGCGTCGTCGTTGTCTTCTTCGCGGACTGCGACGAGCGAGGTGACGACGCCGGCGGCGGGATGGGCGATGCCGAGCTGGCGCCGGTTGGGGTCGCCGGCGCTGCCGTCGAGGCGGGAGAGGTGGAGCGTGTCGAAGAAGAGGAGGCCGCGTGCGAGCTGGTCGCTGACGACGAGGACGCGGTCGTCGGCGGTGAGGGTCATGGGGCCGAGGAGGGCGCCGCGACCGCGTGTCTCGACGTTGTCGTTGGGACCGTAGCAGTCGGTGTCCGCGGGCCAGTCTGTGGCGCCGTCGCCGTCGTTGTCGAGGCCGTCGGCGCAGGCTGTCGCGGGCTGTTCGGTGTCGGCGTCGGCGCTGCGGCAGCCGCCATCTTGGGGCCAGTCTGTTGCACCGTCACCGTCATTGTCGAGACCGTCGGCGCAGGCGTTGGTGCCTGTTGAGGCGGGTGCGACGGGCGCTTGCCCGGGCCGCTCATCCGCGCCGCTGCCTTCGGCGCAGTCGTTGTCGAGCTCGTCGGTGAGGCCGTCGGTGTCGTCGTCGAGGTCGTTGCCGCAGCTGGGCAGCGCAACATCCGAGCCTTCGACGGCATCAATCGCACTGCGGCAAGCCGGGTCGTCGGCATCGACGGTCCCGTCTCCGTTGTTGTCGAGGCCATCGGTACAGGCCGTCACGTCGAGGGGGCCCGACTCGTCGCGCACGAAGCGGAAGCAGGTAGGGTCGCGGCCGTCGGCCTGACCATCGTTGTCGTTGTCCACGCCGTCGCCGCAGTTGCCGGAGCCCTCTGGTAGGGACTGCCCGCTTCCGTCGGCAGCGAAACCCTTCAGCGGACCCCAGAGATCTCCCGACTCGTTGCCGTCGCGCAGCAGGTCGCTGCCCCGCGCGCAGTTCGGGTCGTCGCTGTCGACGAGACCGTCGCCATTGTCGTCCACGCCGTTGATGCAGGAGGAGGCGTCGTCGATGGCGATGTCGCCGTTCTCGTTGTCCGACGGGCCGAAGCATTGCGGGTCGTCGGCGTCGGCACTTCCGTCGTTGTCGTCGTCGACGCCGTCGGAGCAGGAGGGCAGGGTGGTGAACCGGCCGAGGTAGCAGGGCGTTTCGGCGCAGGCGCCGCCGGTGTCGAAGACCTCGATGCCCGAACCGTCTGCCCGTGCGACAAAGAGGCGCCCTGAAGCCGAAAGCGAGATGTTGGAGGGACCTTCAACGCTGACGCGGGCGCCAGCCGTCCAGGTGGCCTTGTCGGTGCAGTCGAGAGGCCTGGCTCCGTCTGCGGCGACGCAGCTCCAGGCGAGCGAGAAGCGCTGGACCACATTCTCTTGCGGCAGGGTGACCCAGACCTCGTTTCCGCCGCCGGTGGATGTTGCGAGTTCGGCCGGGAGAGAGCTGGTGGGCTGCACATCAGAGATCTGGATGGCTCCGGCCGCGTCGAAGGCGACCAGGCCTACCTTTGCCGGCTCTGCATCTGCGTTACGCGTCCACTGGTCGTCGGCGAGCAGCGCCACGGCCACCGCGGGGAAGCCGGTTGCGACGAGGCGCGTGGGGCCGCCGTCGAGCGGAATGCCGGTGTTGCCGGGCGTGGCCGCGCTGAGGTCGATGAAGCGGGGCAGGTCGAGGTTCGCGTTAAGCAGCTGCGCGGCGCGCAGGCGGGCGTCTGCAACAGCGACCCGGTCCACGGCCTTTGCGCCGGGCGCCCCGTTCGCACAGTCTGCACGGCGCTCTGAAAGCGCAGTGCCATCGGCGCTTGTGCACCAGGTCAGGGCGAGCGCTGCGCGGGGGTCGCGGAGCGAGGTCTGCGGCACATCGACGGTCTCCGTGCAGGCGGAAAGCGCCAGCGCGGTGAGGGTGAGCGCACCAAGTCGCAGGTTAGCGGATGGTCGCATCGAGGGT
>CAIQPA010000414.1 GCA_903873545.1 uncultured delta proteobacterium | reverse complement strand
CGACGCCGATGCCGCCGTTGTTCTGGATCTCGGTGTAGGCGCGGCCGCCCGCATCCTCGCCGAACTTCTGCTCGCCACCGACCACGGTGCTGGTCGCAGCGCCGTGGTTGTCGCGGTAGTTGGTCATGCGCTGCTGCACATAGACCTCGGTGTTGTCGTTGGTCTCGGTGCGGAGGCCAATCGAGGTGGCGTTTTCACCCGAGTAGCGGAAGCGCTCGGTGGCCGAGATCTCGGTCGAATCGGTGAGCTGGTAGCCCGCCGAAAGGGTCGAGATGAAGCGGTCGTCGAAGCGGGTCTCGGTGGAGAGGTCGGCGCCGCGGATGAGGCGGGTGTCGTCGCCGGCGACGATGATCTCCTGCTCGACGCCGACGCGGAAGTCGTCGTTGAACTTGAAGCCGAGGCCGGCCTTGGCGATGTCGGTCGAGGTCGAGGCGGTCAGGCGCGGGTCATCGTTGGTGTTGTGCTCGTAGCCGAGCTGCATGCTGACGCCCTCGTCGTTGAACTCATACTGCGCAGTCGTGGTGCTGTGCGAGAGTTGGATGGTGTCGCTCAGGTCCACCGTGGTGAGGTCCTCGACAAGCGCATCGATCTTGTCGGCCTTGATGCCGAACTGGTGCCGCTCGTTGATGAGCCAGGTGGTGGCGAGGCCGGTCTTCTCTTCGCCCTGCGTAAGCAGCGAGCCGTTGGAGAAGAAGCCGCGGTCCTGGTTGCGGTAGCTGACCTCGGTGCTCCAGACGCGGTCGCGTCCAAGCTCCATGACGTCGGCCAGTTCGAAGCGGCCGCGCACGGTCATCGCGCTGCCAGAGGCGTCGTCGCTGCTGGCGAGCCGGAGGGGACGGAAGCGGAGGCCGCCATCGTCGCTGTAGCTCGTCGAGGTGTCCTGTGCCTCACTCTCTGCATACTCGAGATCGAGGCGTGTGGTCTGTGTCTTGCCGATGCCGAGCTCGGCGCCCCAGAGCTTGTAGTCCTGGCCGGAGAGCCGGTTCTCCTGGACCAGGCCGCCGCCCACGGTGACCGAGTCCCAGAGGGTCTCGCGCCCCTGGACGCCGGCAGAGGTGTCGCCGGCAGAGCTGCCGTTCTCGTGGTCGTAGGCGACCTCCACATAGAGCGGATGGCCGACGAGCGTGGAGCGGGTGGACTGGTAGCCGCTGAAGGCGGTGGCGTCGTCGACCACGGAGGGGAGCGGACGGCGGAAGACGATGCGGCCCTCGCCGTAGCGGATGGTGTAGTCCGTGTTGCGGGACTGCGGGATGCGGAGGAGCTCGACGCCCGAGGTGGCATCGCGGACCACGAGTGTGACCCGCTCGCTGCCTTCGAGGAGGGCGCGGTTCTGCAGGTAGTAGACCGAGCCGCCCGTGCCGCGGAGTAGGTTGAAGGTGTGGACAAGGGACTGGTCGTCGCTCGCCGCATGGGTGCGGAGCTCGGTGCGGGTGACCTCGGTCTTGTGGTCTACGACAAGCTGGCCGCCGTAGAGGGCACGGTCATACTTGAAGAGTTCGAGGCCGCTCATGCCGGTGCGGAAGCTGCCGAGCACGGCGCGGCTCTTGTCGGCTTCGACGAGGATGTAGACCTTGCCGCGGCCCTTCACATCGGCCACCGCCTCGGAGCCGTCGCCGTAGACGGGGTAGGAGCGCTCGGGCTCGATGACCTCGTTGACGAAGGACTCAAACTGGCTGCGCTTGCCGGTGTCGGCATGTGCGGTGACATCGAGCCGCTTGGCGAAGTCGCCGAGGAGCTCGCTGCCGCGGACGTAGCCCTTGAGGTAGACGCGGCCCTGTCCGTAGACCTGCATGCCGCCATCGGTGGTGAAGGCGTTGTCTTCGTTGCTGCCCTCGATGCGTGCATCGGTGGTGCCGAGCGCGGTGTCGGCGAGCGCCATGACGAAGAAGCGCGAGGTAGCGCCACGGACGGGCCAGGAGAGGCGGCCAACATTGCCGGCCTCGTCGGTGGCCTCGAAGAGGAGCGTGCTCTCGCCGGCCGGGATGGGCACGACAATCTCGAAGGCGCCGGTCTCGTCGAGCACGATCGGCACACCGTTGACCGTCAGCGTGTTGCGAAGGTCGGTGCGGCCGCGAACGACGATCTGCTCGCTCTCCACGATGAGCCCCTCTGCGGGCAGATCGACCTGCAGGTCGCTCGCCGGTGAGTTGGCGAGAAGGACCGCGAGGTCTGCGCCCTCCTCCGAGTCGAGCGCCGTGTTGAAGGCGTTCCAGTAGAAGCCGGAGAGCTCGTCGAAGGCCTCGGGCGGCGTGGTGAGCGCCTCGACCTGGGCCGACAGCGGGGCGGGCAGGAAGGTGAAGGTGGGGAGCTGGAGCGGACGCAGCAGGAGCGAGGCGCCGCCGGGGAGGGGCGCGAAGGGGTTGGCCCCAGGCGCTGCGGGCGCTGCGGGTGCTGCTGCGGGTGCTGCGGGTGCTGCGGGTGCTACCGCGGGTGCTACCGCGGGTGCTACCGCGGGTGCTGCTGCGGGTGCTGCTGCGGGTGCTGCTGCGGGCGCGGGCGTTCCTGCGGGGGCTGCTGCAGGTGCTGCTGCGGGCGCGGGCGTTCCTGCGGGGGCTGCTGCGGG
>CAIQPA010000413.1 GCA_903873545.1 uncultured delta proteobacterium | reverse complement strand
GCGACGAATGTCTCAAGGCTGTTGGAGCCGCTCTGAAGGGCTGCATCAAGCGGAGCGGCGACATGGCGGCCCGTTACGGTGGCGAGGAGTTTGCCATCATCCTGCCCGACTGCGATCTGCAGGCCGCCGGCACCGTGGCCGAAGAGGTCCGAAGCGCCATCGAGGCGCTCGCGATCGGGCATAGCCGCTCCTCTGCGGGTAGCGTTGTGACGGTGAGCGTGGGCATCGCAAGCCTCGTGCCTTCTGAGGAGGCGATGCCAACGGAACTCTGGGCGATGGCCGATCGGCTGCTCTACCGGGCCAAGGAGGGCGGACGGAATCGTGTCGCACTTCCCGGCGCTGACCAATGAAACGTCCGAAGGATTTCTCCATGTCGATGCTGCGCTTCGCACTCTTCTCTCTCGCCCTCACCGCCTGTGATGCCGCAGAGAAGGCGCCCGCCTCCGCTGAACCGCCGGGCTTCTGCAGCGGCGAGCAGCTTTTTGGAAACCCCAACGCTACCACGGGGCTCACAGCGGAGCAGTGCACACCAACCTGCACCGATTGCGGTGCCGCGCCCTACCTGCCCCCCACCTTTGACGACGCCGCGCTCGCGACGCTCACAACACTCGTGAACGACACTCCCTCCGCGCTCCTCGCGGCCAACCCCTACGCGGAGGGCTCCGCAGACCCCATCCCCGAGGGCTCCGTCTGCGCGGTCACGCCCACGACGCCGGGCCACTACCGGCTCGACACCTTCGCCTCTGCCTCAGCGGCCCGCGACGCCGGCGCCGAGGTTACACATGTCGGCCTCTGCGGGCAGTGCTCCAGCCTCAACAATCTCGCTGTCTACATCGCGCAACAGGACCTCACCGAACCCGTCCGCGAATGCGGGCTGCTCGCAATGCGTGAGAACGACGCCGCCGCGTTCGACTGCCTCCTCGCGCTCGGCTTCGACGAGCCCTGCGCCCAGATCTGGCAGTTCAACACCAAGCACACGCAGCTCAAGTGTCTGGGCGTCTGCCTCGCCGCACTCGACGACCCCTACCACCTCCCCGACGGCGCGCTGAACCCCTGCCTGGTCTGCGACGAGGTGCAGAGCGGCCCCGTCTTCAAGGCCGTCGCAGGCCGCACGCGGCGCAACTCGGGACTGCCGAACGCCCTCTGCCGGCCCTGCGCCGAGGTGACGCCGCTCGCCCACGCCTATGCCTTCGAAAGCAGCGACACGGGTCGCTGAGGCAGCAGTGAGACACCCATCGGTCACGTTGATGCCAGATTCGAACCCTATCGCCACACTTGTCTCGCAGCCAAACGCCAAACTTCACTCAATCGGGAAGGAGTCTGTCATGCCTCGCTCGCCTCGCCAGCTCGCCACCCTGCTCAGCCTCGCGATCAGTTTACCCGCAACTGCCTTCGCGGAGACGGAGGGAAGCGGCGACGCCGTAGAAGCCATCGATCTGCTCCTCCTGCCCAACACGCGCACAGCGGGAGAGAGGGTGCCTCCCGGCAGCACGCTCCGCATGCCCGCGGTCAGCCGCGACGAGGCCACGCAGCGCCCCATCGAGACGGCTGCAGACCTCTTCGACGAGCTTCCCGGCGTCTTCTCACAGGCTACCAACCGAGGCGCTGGCGCCCCCATCGTCCGGGGTCAGGTTGGGCCGGCAAACCTGATCCTCTTCGACGGCATCCGTTTCAACATGCCGACATTTCGGACCGGTCCGCTGCAGTACCTCAACCTCTTCGAGCCCTCTGAACTCGGCCGAGCAAGCCTGCTCCGCGGCTCCGCCTCGGTCCTCTACGGAAGCGACGCGGTGGGCGGCCTCTTTCTCCTCACCACGCCGAGGCCCCTGTTCGGCCAAGGGGCCACGGCCGCACTCGACGCCTCGTTCCAGAGTGTCGACACGAGCCTGTCGGTGGCACCGCGGCTTGGTTGGAGCGGCGACGCGGTTGAACTGGTTGTCGGTGGCGCACACGCCTCCTTCGGCGATCTCACAACCGGCGGCGGCAGCACACTGCTCGGCTCCTCCTACGATAAGTCTGCAGCCTACCTCCGCGCCTCCTACGCGCCCTCCTCCGCTGACGAGATTACCCTCTACGGACGATGGTCAGAGGTACAGGACGCGCCCCGCATGGAGCGGCTTGCGCAGGACCGAGCCGTCTTCCAGAACGACGCCCACTACCTCACCTACCTGCGCTGGCAGCACCGCGGCGGGCCGGCGCTGGAGAGCCTCGATGTCTCCTTCTCACTGCAGCAACTCGACAGCCGCGAACGTGAGAACCGCTGCCTGACGGCCCCCTCGGGTCTCACCAAGCCCGACGGCAGCGCCGTCGACACCACAGCAGACCCGCAGGCCTGCATCGATGGGCTGCAAGCGGCCATCAGGCGGACCGATCGACTCGCAGACGATGTGCGGGCCGTCGGGGTGACCGCCACTGCCACCTCCGCGCTCCCGCTGCCCGGTCTCTCCCTCGTCTGGGGTGGCGACGCCTACCGCTACGACCTCGCGTCGGAGGCGGGTCGAACGAAGGCAGACGGCACGCCCGAAGACCTGCTCCCCCGGTTCGCCGACGACGCAACGAGCAGCCAGATCGGGCTCCTCTCGCAGCTCCGTTACGAACTGCCGGTGGATCAGTTGCGGCTGCTGCCGGCGCTCTCCGCGCGTTGGGACCGCATCGCCGCCGAGGCGCCCGCCGTGCCCAGCATCGGGGACATTGCCTACGACCACGAGGGCCTCACCTTCGCAGGCGAACTCACCGCCATCCACACCAGCGGCCTGACGGCCTGGGTCGGCTACCAAGAAGGTTTCCGCGCGCCGAATCTCCAGGAAACCACCG
>CAIQPA010000412.1 GCA_903873545.1 uncultured delta proteobacterium | reverse complement strand
TCCAGCTGGAGGCGAATCCGGCGACGGAGGACTTCTTGGAACGGGGCATCGCGGGCATTCGCGAGGCGGCCGCCAAAGGCGCGACGTTGGTGGTGATGCCGGAGCTCTTCCGCTGGCCCTACTTCTGCCAGGTGATGAGCCCCGAGCAGTTCAAGTTCGCCGAGCCGCTCGACGGCCCTTCGGTCACCGCGCTGCAGCCCGTTGCCAAGGAGCTCGGCGTGGTGGTTGTGACCTCCTTCTTCGAACAGCGGGCGCCCGGGCTCTACCACAACACGGCCGCGGTGATTGACGCCGACGGCACGGTGAAGGGCTACTACCGCAAGTCGCACATCCCCGACGATCCGCTCTACTTTGAGAAGTTCTACTTCGCGCCGGGCGACACCGGATTCAAGGTCTTCGACACGGCGGTGGGGCGCGTTGGCGTGCTGATCTGCTGGGACCAGTGGTATCCCGAGGCGGCCCGTCTGACGGCGATGGAGGGGGCCGACATCATCGTCTATCCGACGGCCATCGGCGTGATTGATGCCGAGGGTCCCGAGCAGCACCGGTTGCAGCGTGAGGCCTGGCAGATTGCGCAGCGGGCCCATGCCATCTCGAATGGTTGCTACGTGGCGGCGGTGAATCGTGCGGGCCGCGAGGCGGAGCTCGGCTTCTGGGGCGCCAGCTTCGTGGCAGGGCCGCAGGGCGAGCTCTTGGTGGATGCGGGCTCCGAGCCTGGCGTTGTGGTTGCCGATTGCGACCTCGCGCGGAGCGCAGAGGTGCGGCAGTGGTGGCCCTTCTTCCGCGACCGGCGCATCGACCTGTATGGCGGGCTGACGAAGCGGTTTGGAGGGCAGTGATGAGCAGCGTGGTTCCCGCAGAGATTGCAGCGCTGGCGGCGCAGGGTTTTGTCATGCCGGCAGAGTGGGCGCCCCATGAGGCGACGCAGCTCACCTGGCCCCGTCGGCCGGAGATCTGGCGCGGCGTTCACGAGGAGGTGGAGCAGACTTTTGCCGCCTTTGCCGCGCGGCTTTCGCTGGGCGAGCGGGTGCATCTGCTGGTGCCCGACAAGGAGTGGGAGCACCGCGCGAAGCGGCTGATTCTGCGGGCGGGCGGTCTGCTCCCGAACATCTCTTTCTGGAAGATCGACAGCGACGATGTCTGGGCGCGTGACCACGGTCCGACCTGCCTCGTGAATCCGAAGGGCGATCGGCGGATGCTCGATTGGAAGTTCAATGCGTGGGGCGGCAAGTTCGCCTCGTCGCTGGACGACGCCATTCCGCGGCAGCTGGCCGAGAAGCTGGGCTGGGAGCGGCTGGAGCCGGGCGTGGTGATGGAGGGCGGTGCCATTGAGGTGAACGGCGAGGGCGACCTGCTGGTGACCGAAGCGGTGCTCCTCAACCCGAACCGGAACCCCGGCTGGACGCGTGAAGCGCTCACCGAGCTGCTCTTCGCAACGCTCGGCTGCCAGCGCATTCACTGGCTCGGCGGCGGCCTCGAAGGCGACGACACCGATGGCCACATCGACGACATCGCCCGCTTTGCGCCGGGCGGAAAGCTGCTGATCGTCTCGCCCGTGGAGGGTGACCACCCCGACCGAGAGACGATGCTGGCGAACTGGGAGCGGGCGCGCGGTTTTCGGGGTCCCGGCGGCCGGCCGTTTGAGCTCGTTGGGCTGCCCGTGCCGGAGCCTGTGCACTTTGGCGACGAGCACCTGCCGGCGAGCTATGCCAACTTCTACATCGGGAACGATGCGGTGGTGGTGCCGGTTTTCGCACAGCGGACGGATGCGGAGGCCTTGGCGGTGATCGGCGGCTGCTTCCCCGACCGCGAGGTTGTGGGGTTGGACTGCCGCGCGCTGGTTTCACAGTATGGGGCGCTGCACTGCGTGAGCCAGCAGATCCCGGCCGCGGTCTCTTCGGTGGCAAAGTTCAGGTGACAGCAGGCGGTGGCAGCGGTATCGTCGCACCGTCGCTGACCGTCGCTTTTGGACGAGGTTGAGCCCGATGCTGCACCCTGGAGATACATACGGCCGCTACACCATCGTCCGGAAGCTGGGCGAAGGCGGGATGGGGCTGGTGTATGAGGCGCGCAACCACTTTGGCGCGGCCGTGGTGCTGAAGATGCTGCACCCCGAGCTGGCGGGCAACGCCGATGTGCGGGAGCGGTTCCGGCGCGAGGGGCAGATTCAGTATCAGCTCCGCCATCCCAACATTGTGCGGGTGACCGATATCCTCGAGGAGAATGAGGTTCCCGCGCTGGTCGTGGACTTCATGAAGGGCCGCGACCTGGAGCGGGAGCTTGCAACGCTGGGCGTGCTGCCGCTGCCGGAGGTTGTCTCCATCAGCGTGAAGATGCTGGATGCGCTGGCCGCTGCGCATGAGAAGGGCTTTGTGCATCGCGACATCAAGCCGGCGAACATCTTCCTGGAGGAGACAGACGCGGGCGTTGAGCCGCGGCTGATGGACTTCGGCATCGCCAAGATCGAGGCTACGCGCGGGCTGACGCAGGTGCGCGACTTTGTGGGCACGCCGAACTTCTCGAGCCCCGAGCAGATCCAGAGCACGCGGGATGCAGATGCGCGCGCAGACATCTACTCCTACGGCATGGTGATCTGGCAGATGCTGTCGGGCCGGGAGCCCTACGCGGAGCTCAAAGATCCCGTGCAGGTGATGCTTGCCGTGGTGCGCCAGCCTGTTCCCGCGCTGCCCGACGGTACCCCCGACTGGCTGCGGACGATCGTGGCCCGTGCGACAGAAAAGGAACCCGCCCGCCGGTACCAGACGGCAGCGGAGATGCGTGACGCGCTTGCGGTTCATGCCGGCGTGAAGGCGGCTTCGAGCATCGCTTCGCGTCCCGCGCCGACGCCTGCTGCCGAGCGCATGGACGATACGCTGCCGACGCTCGCAACGGTGGCGCCCGACCTTGAGCTCAAACTCGATTTCACAGGGGCTCCCGCCGCAGTGGCGCAGGCGAAGGGGCCCGCGCGGACGCAGCTTCCGGGCGAGCTTCAGTTCCCTGCGCAGGCGCCTGGCGAGCGGGTGGCAGTGCCGCCATCGGCGGCCGCTCCGAGCAGCGAGCGGGCCCGTCCTACGGGGGTTTCGGGAAGCGCGCCGTCGGTGCCCCAGGCCACGGGCCAGCAGGCGATGTTGAGCGGTTCGCGCCCTGCGGTTCGCTCGGTGGCTCCCCTAGAGGCAGAGCTGAGCCGCGGCGAGGCCAGCAGGGCCACAGCGCGACCGTCTGGTACCCGCTCGAGTGCGAGTGTGCCGGCAGCCCGTTCGCAGGCGCAGCGCAGCGACTCCGCTGGCGGTTCGCTCGCAGTGCGCGTTGGTGTGGGCGTCGTCGTGCTCGCTGCAGCAGGCGCGGCGGCCCTCTTCTTTGCAAAGCAGGGCGGTCCGACGGAGCCCGCACCGGCAGGCTGGGTTCGGGTGGAGCCCGGGACCTTTGTGATGGGCAGCCTGTCGAAGGAGCCCGGCCGCGGTGAGGCCGAGCAGGCCCATAATGTGACCATCACCTACCCCTTCCTCGTGTCGGCCTACGAGGTGACCCAGAAGGAGTGGGAGGAGATTACCTACCGCAGGCCCACAGCCTTTACGGGCTGCGGTCCGACCTGCCCCGTAACCGATGTCTCCTGGTTCGATGCGGTGGAGTTTGCCAACCGGCTCTCGGAGCGGAGCAAGCTGGAGACCTGCTACGAGATCAAGGAGAGTGGCACCGCAAAGGTGGTGAGCTGGCCACGCGGCACAGCCTGCCGTGGCTTCCGGCTTCCGACCGAGGCAGAGTGGGAGTATGCGGCCCGTGCTGGTGGCGCGGAGGCGCTCGGCGACGCGCCGATCACGGCGTTGGAGCGGCAGCCGGCCGATCCCGTTCTTGCCGTTCGTGCTGTCTTCGGCGGCAACAGTGCGGTGACCTACGCGGGGGCGGAGGACTGCTCCAAGTGGGGCGCCGGCCTGACGAGCTGCGGCGTGGCCCCGGTGGGTTCCAAGAAGCCCAATGCGTGGGGGCTCTACGACACGTCGGGGAACGCTTCGGAGTGGGTCTGGGACACGCTGTCGAACTTCCCGGTGAACGGAGTCGTGGATCCCGCGCAGCAAACGGCAGGGCAGCCCAATCTTGTTCGGGGCGGTAGCTGGATGAGCACGGGGCGTGACTGCCGGCTCGCAGCGCGCGAGCAGACGCAGCCGGTGGCGCGCAAGACCTTCGGCATCCGGCTCGTTCGCAGCATCGACCCTTAGCGCTCGATGAGTCCTGCGCGCAGGGCGAAGTTGCGGAGCAGCTCGGGCCCACGCGGCGAGAGGATGCTCTCGGGGTGAAACTGCAGGCCGAAGGTGGGCGCTGTTGCATGGTGGAAGGCCATGACCGTGCCGTCGTCTCTGGCGATGGCGTCGACAATGAGCGCGTCTGGGAGCGCCTCCGGCTCTGCGATGAGGCTGTGGTATCGGCCGACGGTCATGCCCTGGTGCGAGGCGTCGAAGAGGCCGCCGGGGAAGACCTCGAGCGTGGAGCTCTTTCCGTGCCGTGGTGCTGGTGCCCTTCCGACCGTTCCACCGAGCGCGTGGACGATGCACTGGTGGCCGAGGCAGATGCCGAGGAGGGGTAGGTGGCCGTGGAAGGCAGCGATGAGGTCGAGGCAGTCGGTGGCCTGCTCAGGAGCGCCCGGTCCGGGGCCGAGGAGGATCGCTGTGGGAGAGCGGTCGGCGACGAGGCTGGCGAGGGAGCCCGATGGGCGCACGACCTCGACCTCGAT
>CAIQPA010000411.1 GCA_903873545.1 uncultured delta proteobacterium | reverse complement strand
CCTCGACGCGCCGTTCTCGGAGCCTCGCGGAGGAGTCGTAGGTTGGGCGCCATCTCGGCGCATGCGTCGGGCGCGACCATCGACCTTCTGGTGTCGCCGCGGGCGTCGAAGAGCCGCGTCGTTGGGCTGCATGATGGCCGCGTGAAGGTGCAGATTGCGGCGCCTCCCGTGGATGGCGAGGCGAACGAGGAGGTCATCGCCTTCTTTTCGCGTGCGCTCGGGGTGCCGCGTGCTCAGGTTGAGCTCCAGAGCGGAAGCACGGGCAAGCGCAAGCGGCTGCTGGTGCATGGAACGACGCCGCTCGAGGTCGCCACGAGGTTGGAGCTTGCATATCCGTAGCCGTCTGTTTGCGCTCCTGCTGGGGCTGTTTCTCTGGGTGCCGGCGCTGTCTGCTGCTCCTTCGGCGGCGCGCGAGCCGGCGACGGTTGTGGAGGTTGCAGCGACCCGGTTTGAGGTGGATGCACCGGTCGGCATGGCCGGTTCGATGGCCACTGCCGTGCGGGTGATCGAGCAGGAGTGGCCCGGCATCGCGACCCGGGTTGGGGTGCCTGCGGGCGGTCGCGTGACGGTGAGCGCGGAGCGCGACATGAACGACTGGTTCGTGCGGCAGGGGATCCCGTCGCAGCCGCCGGAGTGGGCCTCGGGTCTGACGATCCCATCGCGCATGACGGTGTTGATGGCGCCGGCGAATCCGGAGTGGGAGCGGACGATGGCCCATGAGCTGGCCCACATCGCGGTGGCGCTTGCGACGGAGCGGCGGCCGGTGCCGCGCTGGTTCAACGAGGGCTACGCCATGGAGGTCTCGCACGACTGGGACGTGGAGCGGATGGCGCAGCTGAGCGGTGCCGCGGTCATGGGACGCCTCTACCCATTCGACGATCTGACGGCCGGCTACCCCGCAGGGGCAGGGCAGGCAGACCTGGCCTATGCACAGAGCTTTCATATGGTGCGCTGGCTGGAGGGAGAGTTCGGTGCCGAGCTCGGGCGGCGCATCTTTGCCGAGATGCGGCGGAGCGGAGGCTCGTGGGATACGGCCTTTCTTGCGGTCACAGGGCAGCCCTTCGCCGCTGCGGAGCAGGTCTGGCTAGACTACGTGGAGGGGCGCTTTCACTGGCTCCCTGTCGCGACAGGCGTGGGGGCTGGCTGGGTTCTGGTAGCGCTGCTGGGGCTCTGGGCCTGGCGCCGTCGGGGCAGCCAGAAGGCTGCCAAAAACAAGGTGATGGAGCGCCGCCAAAAAGGTGCATACCGAGCAGACCCTGACGATACTACCTTCGGATGATGCTGGAGGATGTATGCACCGCGATGACGACGAGCGCGAAGAGGGGTCGGTAGGCGAGAGCGGTTCTCGTCGTGCGGTGGTGATTGCATCAGAGCAGGATGCGCGGATGCCCCGCCAGTTCCTCGACGCGGTGCTCGCGGCCTGGTCGCGTGATGCGCAGATGATGGAGGGGACCGTCGGCGTTGGCGCACTGCAGGCCTCCGCGGCCGAGGTGGCCGAGTTCGGTTGCGGCGACGCAGACCGCGGGGAACTGCTCTTTCAGCGTTCCGCAGCGCACACCGATGCCGACCCGCGTGCCTTTGCAGGTCTTCGCCGCGCTGCGCGTCGGGCCCGCGATCTGAAGCGGCTCGCGGAGGTCTATCGACTCGAGATCGCAGCGGAGCGCTCTGCCGGGCAGGTGGTCTTGGCGACCGTTGGCGCTGTGCAGCTCGGCCTGCGGGAAGAGGCCCGTACCGACAAGTTGATCATGATGTTGCGCGATGTGGCGCCGCAGCTCGCGGAGGTCACGGAAGACCTGCGCGCTGTCTATCGTGCGACCCTCGAGGATGTGCTGGTGCGCGCCGGCCGGAAGCAGGAGGCGCTGGCCGAGCGGGTGGAGCGCTGGGCGCAGTTCGAGGAGGCCTCCGAGGCCGATTGGCGGGCCGATGGTGCGCTGGCGTTGGCGGTGCTCGCAGACCTGATGGGCGCCCCCGAGGCCGATGTCTTGGACTGGTTCCGAGAGGCTTTCGACAGGGCTCCGTCGCTCGAGTCGGGCCGCCCGCTGCTGCGCGCCGCCTACGATGCCGGCGACACCGAGACCGCCGCTGCGCTCCTCGCCGAGCTGGCGCAGGCGGCCGATGGTGCAAACGTGCGCTGTGCCTCCTACTACGAGCTCGCGCTGTTGCGGGCCTATCGGTTTGGGCAGCGGGCCGCGGCGCTCGAGGCCATGCGGGAGGCGATGCGCGATGGCATCACCGCGCCCGTGGCTGCGGCAGGGTTCCTTGCGCTGTCGCGGTCGGCGACCGCGGAGGCCGTGCCGGACGACCTGCTCGATGCGCTCGATGCCTCGATTGCTGCTGCTGCGTCGGACGCCGAGCGCGCCGACCTGCTTGTTCAGATGGCGCAGCGGCTCGCCGAGACGCCGGCGCGGCTGCGCTCGGCGGTGGGGCTTGCCAACGAGGCGCTCGCGGAGTCGCCGGGCTACAAGCCCGCGCTGCGGCTGCTCGCAACGCTGCTGCTCCGCGAGTCGAACTGGGGGCAGCTCGCCGAGGTGCTGGAGTCGGAGTGCGCGGCGGAGGAAGACCTGTCGGAGCGCATCCGGCTGCACGAGCGGCTTGCGGAGATCTACGAGGAGTATCTCGGCGACGCCCCCTCGTCGGAACGCCACCTGCGCGAGGCGCTGGAGCTCCGTCCCGAGCCGCTCATGGTGCGTCGACTGGCGCGGCTTCTGAGCGATCAGATGCGCTGGGCCGACTGCTTCGAACTGCTGCTCTCGAGCAGCCGCAGGGTCTCGCCGCTGCGCGACCGGGTGGTCTTCCTCGAAGAGGCCGCGGTGCTGGCCGAGATGCGGATGCGCGATCTGGACCGCGCGGCCGCTGCCTACGAGGCGCTGCTGGAGATTGCACCGGAGCACCCCACCGCCTGGTCGTCGCTGGGCCGCAACTACGCGGCGCGGGAGCGCTGGGCCGACTACCTGCGGCTCGCCGATCGCGAGGTGGCGCAGCTCTCTTCGGACAAGGCGTCGCGCATCTCGGTGCTCTGCCGCGTGGCCGAGGTCTGCCGCCGTGCAGTGGGCGACCTGACGCTGGCGGAGCGCTACTGGCTGCGTGCGCTGGATGAGGATGTGCTCGCCGAGGAGGCGCTGCGCGGGCTTGGTCAACTGCTGCAGTCGCAGGGCCGTTGGGAAGATCTGGCGACGCTCACGGAGCGTGTGCTTCGCGCCTCCACGGTGACGACGCAGCGGCTCCGCTGCCTGCGCCAGCTCGGTGAGTGGTATGCGGTGCATCTTTCGCAGCCCGAACTGGCGATGGAGGCTTGGCGCCAGGAGATCGG
>CAIQPA010000410.1 GCA_903873545.1 uncultured delta proteobacterium | reverse complement strand
GAGGCGGGTGAGGCGCTGGCAGATCTCGCTGCCGGCCGGACCCAGGCTGCCATCTTCATGAACGGCACGCCGGTGGCGAAGGTGCGGGCAATCTGCGAGGCGGGCGACTTCATGCCGCAGAAGTCGACCTTCTTCTTCCCCAAGGTGTTGAGCGGCGTTGTGCTCTATGACCTGACCGGCGCGCGCTGAAGATGACCGCGCCGGAGGATCAGGAGCGGACCGATGACGCCATGTACCGTGGCGGGGTGCGCATTCTGCAGCACCGTCGGGGCTACCGGTTTTCGTTCGACGCGGTGCTGCTGGCGCACGAGGTGGCACGGCTTCGGCCGGCGCACGGCGTGGAGTTTGGCGCGGGGTCGGGCGTGGTCTCGCTCTGCCTCGCAACGATGCTGCCCGACTACCGGGGCGAGGCATTCGAGATTCAGCCGTCGCTGGCGCAGCTGGCGCGTGAGAACGTGGTTCGCAATGGGATGTCGGAGCGGATCGCAGTGCTGGAAGGCGATGTGCGGAGCCTGGCCGAGATGGTGGAGGCGCCCGAGGTTGTCTTCATGAATCCGCCCTACTTTGGGGCCGGAGAGGGGACGGCGAGCCCGAACCGAGAGCGGGCGCTGGCGCGTCATCAGGCGAACGGCTCGCTGGTGGAGCTGCTGCAGGCCGCGAAGCGGCTCGTTGGGGGCGGTGCTGTGGTCTTCGTCTATCCTGGCGCACGGGAGGGGATAGCGATTGCTGCGATCAAGGAGGCCGGACTTCAGGGTGCCTCGGTGCGACGGGTTGTTGCGAGCGAAGGCGCTGCGCCGTCCTTTGTGGTGCTGACGGCACGCACGCAGGGCGCGGCGGGGCTTCGGGTGCCGGAGCCGATTGTGCTTGCCGATGCGAGCGGCGGCGCGACCGCAGCCCATCTTGCGATTGTGGACGGGTTGCTGCCAGCTGCCGGAGTCGACTAGTCGGAGTGACATGAAACCTTCTCTCCGTCTTGTCTGCTTGACCACGCTCTTCGCGCTGGCCTGTGGTTGCGCGCCCAACGCCGTGAGGCGGCTGTCGGGTGGGGAGCGACTGCCGTCGGATGCGGCACGGCTGCGGCTGGCGGCTGCCACCTCGCAGGCGGAGCGGGCAGCGAATGCGACGACGCCGTTTTGGGTGGTCGCGCGGCTGAACCCGGCAACCTGTGAGTGTCCGCTGTGGGAGGTTCAGGTGTGGGGGCAGTGGCGGCGCGCGGCGCTTGTTTGGCCTGCCGCCGGGCTCGATGCTGCGGCAGAAGCGGAACGCGCGGCAGACGGCACTCGGCTCTGGGTGGAGGTCGAGGAGTCGGAGACCGTGAGGGCTTCGGATGGTGGCCGCCTGTTTCCGCAGTTTGCCGTCCTGCGAACGAGCGCGGAGCGACCGACGCGCTAGGTGGGGATCATCGCGTAGCCGGTCTGGAGCATGGTCGGAGCGGGCTGCCTGTAGATGACGCCGGCGCGGGCGAGTTCCTCGAGCGCGGAGCGGAGCCGGACGAGTCGGAGCGCGGATTCGGCGATGGCATCGGGCCAGTAGCCGAGGTCGCGTTCGAAGAGCTGCTGGAGCGTGGCCGGTCGGGCGAGCGCAAGCGGCAGGTTGGAGATGAGGTTGTTGGCAGACAGGGCCATGGCGCGGAAGGCGACCTGGCCGCTGGCCTCGATGCGGCCGCGCGCAGGGTAGAGCAGCTGCGGGAGTGTCCCCTGGGTGATCGCGCCGAGCGATTCGGCGAAGGCCTGCCAGTCGCCGACAGGGAGATCGTCATCGAGGAGCCCGAACTCGCCGGCGAAGAGGGCCTCGCCATCGAGGGAGGCGAAGACCATGCCGGTGTCGGAGAAGGCGGGGCGACGAGAGGCTACGAGGGTACCGTCACCAGCGAGGAGCAGTGCTCCGTCTGTGAGCGGGCGCAGGTTGACGAGGGCAACGGGCGTGACTGGGTGCAGGGACTGCCAGTGCTCCCAGATCGCGCGTGCGGAGGGCGTCGCCTGGGTGGCCTCCGCGACCTCTTCGCCCAGGCTCCGAGCACATTCGCGATGGGCGCGGAGGAGGCGGTCGCCGCTGGCGGCGGGCGCCGCGAAGATGGTTGCTGACGGGAAACGAGAGGCACTGCCGGCCATCTCGGCGGCGTGCGAGGTGAGCAGGAGCTGACCGATGTCTGACGGCGCTATGCCACTCTCTGCGAGGGCGTTCAGCAGCGCGTCGGCAAGGTGCTCCGGCCCCGGGTCGATGAGGGTCGGGAGCGCACCCGGGAGGAGGTAGGCGATGTGCTCCCAGTCGTACGAGGTGGCGCCGTCGTCGGGGGCCGCGAGTCGGAGCGGCGTGACGGTCTGCGCCGTCGCGCTAGGCAGCACCGAGGTCCCGGTAGGTGAAGGTGAGTTGGTATTCGCAGATCTCGAAACGGTCGCCCTCATCGATGCGGCGGGTGTCTACGCGGCTGCCCTCGAAGCGGACGCCGTTGGTGGAGCCAAGGTCCTGGATGAAGAAGTAGCCCTGATGGAGCACGACCTGTGCGTGACGCCGAGAGACGTTGGTGTCGACGATGAGGAGATCGGTTTCGTTGGCACCCCGCCCGATGACAAACTGGGGCTTGTTCACTGCGTAGCGTTTGCCGTCGAGGATGACCCAGAGCTTGGGCATGGAGGGCTCTGCCGGGGGCTCAGGGATGGCGGCTGCTGCGATAGGAACCGTCGCCTGGACGGCGGGGGCTGCTGGCGAGACGAGACTGACGGGCGGCGCCGTCGCAACAAGATCCGGGCTGGTTAGGGCAGATGCAAGCGCCTGCCCGATGAGCTGGTCGATGGTGACGCCCTGCTCTTTGGCGAGCCGCTCGTAGGCGGCCCACACCTGCTCATCGCAGAAGAAGCTACGGAGTTGCTTTCGTCGAGGTTCGGTCATGGTGGCACCGTGGGGAGAGAGTGGCTGGCTAGCACACCCGCGTCAGCTGAGGGAAGGATCGGCGAGGTCGAGCTCTTCCGGCGCGCGGGGTGCTGGCGCGGAGTTTTCGCGCCAGGCAGCCACGCGGTCGTAGACAACGGGGATGATGACAAGGGTGAGCAGCGTGGAGCCCGCGAGGCCGGCACCGAGCACCCAGCCGAGGGGCTGGCGAATCTCTGCGCCGGCGCCCTGCGCGACCATCATGGGGATGACACCAACGATGGTGGTGAGCGCGGTCATGATGACGGGGCGGAGGCGGATGTGACAGGCCTCCTGGACGGCCTGCGTGCGCTCCATTCCCTGGCCCCTGAGGAGCGAGACGGCATCAAGGAGGACGATGGCATTTTTGACGACGATGCCGGCGAGGATGATGGCGCCGAGACCGACGACCGCGGAGACGGGCTCGTCGAGGAGTCGGAGGGTGTAGGCGACGCTGACGCCTGCGAGCGGGATGGTGAGCATGATGATGAGGGGCCCAACGAAGCTCTCGAAGGTGGCGGCCATGACGGCATAGACGAGGAAGAGTGCGAGGAGCATGGAGAAGATGATGCTCCGGGTAGCGCCATCGAGTTCGGCCGATTGTCCGCGAAGACGGGCGGTGACGCCGGGCTCGAGAGGCGTGGTGCGGAGGATGGAGGCAAGGCGCTCGCGGAGCTCTCCAAGCGAGCGCCAGTCGCCGTCGACGGGCAGCCGAATGACCCGTTCGCCATCGCTGTGTTGGACCTCGACGGGCCCCTTTCCGAGCTCAACCTCTGCGACTGCGCCAAGCGGGATGGAGCGTGGGCTGGCGGCATTCGCATCGGGCGCGGCCGAGGCCGCCGGGCCGCTGGCGCCCAGACCGGTGAGGCCGCGCAGGAGGGCCTGGATGCCACCCTGCGGCAGCGCGAGGCCGCCGCCGGTGTTCTCCACCCGAAGCGGCAGCGCGCGGAGGTCTTCAATGCGGGAGAGTTGGTCTGGGTTGACCTGCACGAGGACATCGGTGGAGCGGTCGGTCTCGCGCACCTCCGCGGCGACAACGCCCTGCACAGAGCGGCGGATGGACTCGGCGGCGGAGCGCGGGTCGATGCCGTAGGCGGCGAGCCGCTCGCGATCGAAACGGACGCGGATTTCGGGGAGCCCCTCTCGCGTCGGCGCGTCGACCCGAGCGCCTGGTGCCTTCGTCTCCACAGCGGCGGCGAGCGTCTGGGCGCTGCGCGCGAGGGCATCGAGGCGGCGGCCCGTAACCTCGATGATCATGGGGGCCTCAAAAGCCAGGAGCGAGGGGGGCCGGATCTCGCCGACGCGGAGGTCGTCGACCTGGGCAACCGCCTTCCGGATGGCGGCCTCTGCCGCCTTCTCGGCACGTTCGAGGGAGGGTTGCGGCGCGGCCTCGACCAGGAGCGCGGCACGATGCGGACCACGGTCCTGCAGGTTGGTATCATCGGAGGCCGCACCGATGCTGGTGCCGACGCCGGCGATCGCAGGGGAGCGGAGGAGGCGCGCCTCGAGCACGGCGGTGCGCTCGGCGGTGCTCTCGATGGGCGTGCCTGCGGGCAGTTCGATGTCGACGGCAAGCACGCCCTGACGCATCTCCGGCAGCAGTGAGAGGCCGAGTCCCGAACCGGCCCAGAGGCCTGTCGCGGCGAGAATCGCAGACAGAGCGAAGACGGCGGAGGGCTGTCTGAGCGCGGCTGCGAGCAGGATGCGGTAGCCTGCAGCGGCAGCGTCGTAGCCACGGTGGAAGAGGTAGGTGAAGGGGCGGAGGAGCAGGCCCATGGTGCGTGAGACAACCCACCAGAGACCAAATCCGAGACCGCCTACGATACCAACCAGCGCACCCAGCAGGGAGAGGAGGAGGCCGAAGACAAGACCCACGATCAGGCGTAGCAGCGCGAGGGGAAAGAGCAGCGGCGAGGCGAGGCGGAGCGTGGTCCGCACTGGGCCTGGGGGAAGCGCTCCAAAGGCGCGCCACTCTGCCGCAGCGCTGTGCCAGGCGGTCACGACGGGCGCGAGCGAGAAGGCGCCGCGGAGCCGGTCCGAGAGCGGAACAGCGGTCTTCGAATCCTCTTCGTTGGCGGCCAGCGCGAGCCCCTCATCTGCGGCCAGCTGCTGGGTGAACTGACCGAGCATGCCCCGGCCGACGGTGGCGGCAAACATGGGCACGAAGACGAGCGAGAAGATGAGAGAGGCGGTGAGTGAGATGACGACGGTCCAGGCGAGGTCGCCGAAGATCTGGCCTGCGACGCCCTCGACAAAGCCCATGGGGGCGAAGACGGCGACAGTGGTCATGGTGGAGGCGAAGACGGCGGCGCCGACCTCTTCTGCGCCTCGGATGGCGGCGGTGCGGGGGCTGTCGCCGAGCGCCTGTCTTCGAGCGATGGACTCGAGCACGACGATGGCGTCGTCGACGACCATGCCGGTGCCGAGGGCGAGGCCGCCGAGCGACATGATGTTGAGGCTGATGCCGAGCATCTTCATGCCGGCGAAGGTGACGAGGGCCGAGACGGGGATGGCGAGTGCGACGGCGACGGTAGAGAGGCCGGAGCGGAGGAAGAGGAAGATAACGACGATGGCCCAGAAGGAGCCCATGACCGCGGCATCGGTGACCTCCTTGATGGAGGCGCGAACAAAGACGGCCTGGTCGCCGACGATGCGGAGTTTGACGCCGGCCGGCGCCTCGTCCTGAAGCGTCGATGCGCGTTCGACGTCGCCGCTGCCGTCGGCAGGTTTCACCTCGACCCCGGGTAGGTGGCCGAAGAGGCGCTGATGGACGGAGTTGGAGACGGAGACGAGGTTGGCGTCGCCATCTTTGAAGACCGAGACCTCGACGGCGGGCGAGCCGTCGAGACGTGTGATGACCTCGACGGGCCGGAGCTCGCGGGTGATGGTGGCGACGTCGCCGATGCGGACCGTTGCGGAGCCGGAGCGGAGCGGGAGGTCGGCGAGTTCGGAGGCCGTGGTGACCTCGTTGACCGAACGGACGAGGTAGTCGACGCCTTCGTTGCGGAGCTGGCCGCCAGCTACGTTGATGGTCTGGCTGCGGAGCGCTGTCTCGACCTCGCTGATCTGCACGCCGGCTGCGCTAAGCCGGTCGCGGTCGAGGGCGACGCGGATGAGTTCGTCGCGGCTTCCACGGGTGCGGACGGAGGCGACGCCGGCCACGCGCTGCAGCTCCGGCTCGATGAACTCTTTGGCGTATCGAGCCAGTTCGGTGGGCGGCTGGTCGCCTGAGATGGCGACGCGCAGGACGGGGTCGAGCGCGGGGTCGTAGCGGAGGAGCGAGGGCTTGCCGGCAGCGCTG
>CAIQPA010000409.1 GCA_903873545.1 uncultured delta proteobacterium | reverse complement strand
GGTGGTTACCTGGTGGAGCACTCCGAGATGCCGGGCTTCTCGCGCGACGAGCAGGGGGCGCTTGCGCAGCTGATCCGTTCGCACCGGAAGTCGCTGGCCGACAAGAGCTTCGAGGCGCACAGCCGCGATGAGGCGGAGCTACTGCGACGGCTGGCGGTGCTGCTCCGTTTGGCGGTACTGCTGCATCGCGAGCGGGCGGAGGAGCCGGTGGTGCTTGCGGGTGCGCGGGCCCGGGGCAAGACGCTGACGCTGACGTTCCAAGCAGGCTGGCTCGCTGCCCATCCGCTGACGCTGGCCGACCTGGAGGGCGAGCGCGAAGAGCTGCGCGCGATCGGCGTGAAGTTGGTCTTTACCTAGGGCGCCGTCGGGTCGAGGAGCCAGGCGAGACGGCCGGGTAGCCGCGCTGCCCAGGCGGCCTCGTTGTGCACTGCGCCGGGGATGATGGCGGTGGTGATGGCGGCGCTGTCGAAGCCGGCTGCGGTGAGCCCCGAGACGGCGCTGTTCATGGCTCCGATGAGCAGCGTGGCGTTGTTGCCGTAGACCACCTCCGCGTCGCCGTAGTCGAGCGAGAAACGGATGGGCGCCCTGCGCGGATGGCTGGCTGCGTAGGCGGCGAAGTCGCCGCCCGTGATGGCGGAGAGCGTGGTGGCTGAGAGGCCCATCACGGCAGAGAAGGTCTCCTGGTGGCGGAGAGCGGTGACGAGTGCGGCGAGGCCGCCGCGGCTGCTGCCGCCGACGAAGGTGTTTCGGCGGTCGGCGAGGGTCCGGAACTGACGGTCGATGGCCGGTTTGAGGGTGTTGGCGAGGAAGTCGGCGTAGGCTTCGCCGAGCGGGGTGCCGGCCTCGCAGCCGATGGCGCCGGCGAAGGGGGTGTAGTCGCAGGAGCGGTTGGCGCTGTTGTCGATGCCGACGATGATGAGGCCGCTGTGGGCGCCTTCGAGCTGGCCGACCCAGGCGGCCTCGTCGGCCTGCCACTCCACGCCGAAGGCGGCGGTGGCGTTGTCGAAGAGGTTCTGGCCGTCCTGCATGTAGAGGACGGGGTAGTGGCGGTCGGTGGCGTCGTAGCCGGGCGGTAGCAGCAGGCGGACGGTGGCGGTTCGTCCGAGTTCGGGCGCTGCGAAGGCGGAGAGGAGGCGGAGGTTGCCGATTGCCGTTGAGGCGGGGAGCGGGTCGCTGCCCCAGGCGCGGATGATGGCGGCGGAAGCCCGGGAGGAGGCAGAGAGCCTGCGGTTGTTGGCGGGGCCGCGGAAGGCGCTCTCTTCGCGGGACCAGTCGCCGGCGGTGAACTTGTACTGCAGCGAGCTGCTGCCCGGGAGCGGCATCACAGTGGCCTCGAAGAGGCCGAGCGGGCCTACGGTCATGGGCGTCTGGGTCCAGCCGTTGAAGTCGCCGGCGAGGTAGGGCGTGCCGGTCGGTGCGGCGGCAACGATGAGGCGGTTTGTGTTGGCGGGCTGGTCGTCTTGGAGGCCGATGCTGGGGTCGTCGGGGTCGAGGTCGTGGGCGTCGCCGATGTGGTCGCCGTCGCGGTCTAGGTCGGCGCGCTCCTCGGGAGGCGCTGCGTCTTGTTGGGTGTCTTGTTGGGTGTCTTGTTGGGTGTCTTGTTGGGTGTCTTGTTGGGTGTCTGCTGCGATGCTGGTGTCGCCGGTCGCCGTATCTGCGTCAGGTGAGAGATCTGCTTCGATGGTGTCTTCGACAGCGCTGGTGTCTTCACCGTCGGCGGCCGTGTCGGCGACGTCGGCGACGTCGGCGGTGGTCGTCGGGGCCTCCTCCGTAGGGGCCGACGCGCAGCGGGCGAGGAGGAGCAGGAGGGGCAATGTAGCGCGGTAGGACACAGGTGATCCGCAGAGACAGATGGTTCGCTATCTAGTGCTCCGCTGCCGCGATGTCAGCCGTTGCCGTCAAGGCGGTGCGCGAATGCTAGCCGCCGGCCGCGGAGATGGAGTAGAGGTCAGCCACGCTGCTGCGGGTGGGGAGTTCGCCACCGGCGCGCGGATGCTGAAGAGGGTGCGAATGAGACCATGTGTGGTTCTGGTAGACTATGAGAATGTGCAGCCGACGGAGTTCGTGGAGGTTGCGCAGGCTGGCTGCCACGTCTGGTTCTTTGTGGGCTCTTCGCAGAAGCGGGTGTCGACCGATCTGCCCGACTTTATCGCCCGTTTTCCGACGCAGTCTCGCTTCATCCGGATGGACAAGCCGGGCAAAAACTCCCTCGACTTTCACATCTGCTACTACCTCGGCGTGGCCGCGCATGAGCGGCCCGAGTGGCTCTATGTGCTGATGTCGAAGGACACCGGTTACGACCCGCTGCTGGCCCATGTTCGGACGGAGGGGATGCATGCGCAGCGGGTGGTGACCATTCCGCAGCTGCATGCGCTGCTCGGCATTGGCGGCCTGTCGCGCGGAGAGGTTGGCGAGGTGGCACCGAAGGCTGCTCCGCGCCGGGCGCCACGCGCGCCTGCTGCGGTGTCGGCGGAGACGAAGGCAGCGTTTGCGCCGAAGCCCGCACCGGCTCCCAAGCCCGCGCCCGCACCAGCCCCCAAGCCTGCGCCTGCACCAGCCCCCAAGCCCGCGCCCGCACCTGCACCTGCGGCCGTTGCGAAGCCGGCACCCGCACCAGCGGCCGTTGCGAAGCCGGCACCCGCACCAGCGGCCGTTGCGAAGCCGGCACCCGCTCCGGCCCCCAAGCCCGCGCCCGCGGCTGCACCGAAGCCTGCGCCCACGCCGGCCCCTGCGCCCGCACCCGCGCCTGCCGTCGGCGGCGGTGGACGCCCCGGCTTCTTCCAAGGGCTGCGCGGTCGGCTCCCAGGTCCCGGCCGGCCCTAGTCTTCGTGCTGGAAGCGGAGCGCCTCTTGGGCGTTGATGGCAGGCTCGTCGCCCGGTTCGCTCCGGAGCCAGGTGCCGTCGGACTGAAGCAGCCAAGCGCAGGTGTTGTCTGCCAGCGGCGTGAGCAAACACTCGTCGAGCACCCGTCGCGCGATCTCCGGCTCGAGGATGGGGAAGGCGATCTCGACGCGGCTGAAGAAGTTGCGGGGCATCCAGTCGGCGCTTGAGGCCAAGAGGACGGGGCTCGAGCCATGCTGGAAGTACCAGATGCGGCTGTGCTCGAGGAAGCGGCCGACGATGGAGCGGACGGTGATGTTGTCGGAGATGCCGGGCACGCCGGGCCGGAGGCAGCAGATGCCACGCACGATGAGCTCGACGCGGACCCCAGCCTGCGAGGCCTTGTAGAGGGCGCGGATGACATCTGGGTCTACCAGCGAGTTCATCTTGGCGATGATGCGGGCCGGCTTGCCGGCCTCTGCGGCCTTGGCCTCCCACTCGATGCGCTCGATGACCTTGCGGTGCAGATGGAAGGGGGCCTGGATGAGCTTGTTGAGCGACTTGGCGCGGCCGAAACCGGTGAGCTGCGAGAAGAGGGTGTGCACATCTTCTGCGATGTCGCGGTCTGCGGTGAGCAGGCCGATGTCGGTGTAGGCGCGGGCCGTTTCGGCGTGATAGTTGCCGGTGCCGAGGTGGACATAGCGGCGGATCTGCTGCCCTTCGCGCCGGACGATGAGGAGCATCTTGGCGTGGGTCTTGAAGCCGACGATGCCATAGACGACGGTGACGCCGGCCTGCTGAAGACGGGTGGCCAGGTCGATGTTGGCGGCCTCGTCGAAGCGGGCCTTGAGCTCGACGACGGCAGTGACCTCTTTGCCTGCGCGGGCGGCCTCGATGAGTGCCTCGACGAAGGGCGAGGTGGAGCCTGTGCGGTAGAGCGTCTGCTTGATGGCCAGGACCTTGGGGTCTTGCGCCGCCTTGCGGACCAGGTCGATGACGGGCGCGAGCGACTGGTAGGGGTGATGGAGGAGGATGTCGCGGCGGCGGAGGACATCGAAGGGGTTGGCGCCCCGCTTGTGGGAGGCGGTGACGGAGGGGAGATGGACGGGGTACTTGAGCTCCGGCCGGTCGACGAGGTTGTAGAGGGCGTAGAGCCGGTGCAGGTTGACCGAGCCGCCCACCCGGTAGAGGTCGTGTGGCTTGAGCTTGAACTGGGCCAGCAGGAACTCGGCGACCTCGTCGGGGCAGGTGTTGGCCACTTCGACGCGGATGGCTTCGCCGTAGTTTCGGTTGGGCAGCTCGCCCTTGAGGGCCTTGAGGAGGTCGTCGACCTCTTCTTCATCGACCCAGAGGTCGCTGTCGCGGGTGATGCGGAACTGGTGGCAGCCCGTGACCTTCATGCCGGGGAAGAGAGCCCCCGTGTTGGCGTGGATGACGGAGCTGAGGAGGACGAAGGAGTGGTCGTAGGAGGCAACCGTGCCGGGGAGCCGGATGATGCGTGGGAGCGAGCGTGGCACCTGAACGGTTGCCAGCTCGCAGCTCCGTCCGAAGGCGTCGCGCCCCTCGAGCGTGACCATGAAGTTGAGGATCTTGTTGAGGGGCCGCGGGAAGGGGTGGGCAGGGTCGAGCGCGATGGGTGTGAGGACAGGGATGACCTGGCTCTCGAAGTAGCGCTTGATCCACTTCTTCTGGGGCGTGCTCCACTCGGAGCGTCGGAGGACGGCGACGCCTGCCTCACGCAGCGCGGGGTGGAGCTCTTCGTTGAGGACGCGGTACTGCTCCGCGACGAGCTTGTGGGCCTTGCGGGAGACCTCGCCGAGCGCCTCCGTGGGGGTGAGTCCGTCGGCTCCGCGCTGGGCGGCGCCGGCCTCCATCTGTTCGCGCAGACCGGCGAGCCGGATCTCGAAGAGCTCGTCGAGGTTGGTGCTGGTGATGGTGAGGAAGCGTAGCCGCTCGAGGAGCGGGATCTCGGGGTTAGAGGCCTGGGCGAGGACCCGCTCGTTGAAGGCGAGGACGGAGAGCTCGCGGTGGATGTAGAGGCTCGGCTCTTTGAGAGAGCGCTTGGAGGCGACCGCTGGTGAGGGTGCCGGCTTGGCGGTTCGCTTCTGTTTGCTTGCCATGGAGACACGGATGCGGTGATGGGGGCCGCTTGGAGGCGGCACGCGAGGTTTCCTGCGGAACCGCCTGCTAGGTCAGGTGCGCTTGCGCCGCCAGAAGAAGAGGGCGACGGCTGCGAGGAGGGCGCCGGCGAAGCCCATCGTGGCGGCGAAGCCGAGGTGATGTTCGGGAGCGGTGGTGCTGCCTGAGCCCTCGAGCGCGGCAGGGTCGGCGTTGGCTCCTGAGGCCTCCTCGGCGGCGTTCACGCGGGTGTTGTCGGCGCCGGCTTCACGTGCGGTGGCTGCTTCACCGGAGGGAGAGCCGGTCGGTGCGTTGGCGGAGGGCGGCGCGGCCTGCTCGCCGGAGCCGGGGGCGAGGCCCTGCGCTGCGGTCTTCTGGAAGGTTCCCGTACCACCAGCCGCTGCGCTCTTCGCGGCCTCGTCTGCCGCATGCTTCTTGGTCTGCTCTACGAGGAAGGCTGCGATGGGTGCCCGCTTGTCTTTGGGGTTGGCGCGCCCCCAGTCTTGGAAGACCTTGATGGCCTCGTCGAACCGCTTCTCCTGGATGAGGGCGGTGCCATACTTCCAGCAGTCGTCTTTGGAGCCAGCCTTGCAGTCCTTTTCGAACTTGGAGGCGGGCTCTTTGCGGACAAAGTTGTGGGTGGTGGTCTCGCCGGGGGCGATGAGGATGGTCTTCTCGCCCGAGGGGGCTTTGGAGTCGTCGTACACCACCTGTAGCGTATGGGCGCCGGGGTCGAGCTCGATGCGTGCGTTTGGGGTGCGAAGACCGCTATCGCGGCCGTCGACCATGAGCTGGCCCGAGGGGTTCGAATGGACGACGACTGCGCCCTTGCCAGCTGCCGGTGCAGTCTGCTGTGTGTTGCCGTTCACACGGCGCTCCGGGAGCGCAGCATCGGCCGTGGCGCCGGCGAGCATGAGCGGGGCAAGGAGGAGGGCGAGGAGAGGTCTCATGAAGACACGCTGGCGTGGAGGACGGAGAGCCGTCGAACCGCTAGCCGAAGGTGGCGTCGACTTCAAAACGCCGGCGTTCCTGCAGGCCCTGTTGCGGTCTCAGTCGGGCATGAGGAAGGTGAGGTTGATCATCACGGGCACAGCGTAGGTGGTGTCGCTGCACTCGTTGCTCTCGACGCAGCTCTCTGCCTCGGAGAAGGGCAGGAAGGCGCGGGCCTCGATGGTGAGGCGGTTCTGGTAGGAGCGAAAGGCCTCGAAGCCGCCGCTGACGTAGGCGCCGAGCGAGGCGTTGCTCACATACTTGTCGCCCTCTTTGAAGTCGAAGTTCTTGTCGCTGAAGCCGACGTAGGCGAGGCCGCCGCCGGCGAAGGGGGCGAAGTCCGACTCGCTGAAGAACTTGCGGCCGTCGACCGAGAAGCCGGCCATGAAGGGGTGCTCGAAGTTGAAGAAGCCGGAGACGCCGGCGCCGAAGCCGGGCATCTGGTACTCGTACTTGCCGATGAGGCCGGCGCCGTTGGCGGCACCCTCGCCGCCGAGCAGGGTCATGCCGTAGAGGCCGCCGCCGTAGAGCGACTCGCCATCGCGCTTCTTGTCGGCATACTTGCGGTTCTCTTCGCGGACGAGGTTGTCGACGCCTGCGGTGGCCTCGAAGGGCTTGCCCGTGGCAACCGCCTCGCCGATGCGCGGGGCTGCGACCGCGACCTCTTCGATGTCTGCGAGCTGCACGGAGAGGGACTTGTCGGGTTCACCGGCGCGGATGGTGCGGACGGTGAGGATGGCGAGCCTGCCGAGGCGGCCCATGTCGACCCGGTAGCTGCTGCCGTTGTTGGGCGCGACGCGGCTGGTGATGGCGCCGCAGACGAGCTGTACGGCGGTGGCGGCGTTGTCTGCGGAGATGCCGTTCATCTCGCCGGCCGCGCACTGTGCAAGGGTGTTGTCTTCGCCTGTGGCCTGCGCGGAGGCGGCTGCGGGCAGGAGGGCTGCAGCGAAGAGGGCGGAGCAGAGGGTGGTGCGGAGCTTCATGGTCGACCTCAAGCGGAGGGAGATATTGGCGGGTAACCTAGCCGACCTCTGCGGTGCGGCCAAACGGACGGCTCTTAGGGCTGCTTGCAGATCTCTCGGATCTGCTTGCGGTGGATCTGTGTGTGGGTGCTCATGAGCCAGTACCACTGTCGAAGATTCATCGCGCCGAACCAGGGGTGGGGGTGGGTCGCGGCAGACTCCGTGTTGGCGACGGCACTGCGGAGCCGTGTGTGGAAGTCGCGCGAGAAGTTCAGGTATTCATCGATGGCAGCCGAATGGTTGCGCTCGAGCTCGGGTTTGACTGCAGCGGTGTCGGCGGGCGGCAGGTCTGTTCTGCCTTCGCTGAGTGCGACGATGAGCTGCTCGACGCCCGCGCCGACGATGGTGAGGTGGCGCGCCGTCATGGCGATGGACCAGAAACGGGAGGAGTCCTCGAGGCCCCGCTGCGGCGGCACGAGCACGCGGGTGGTGACATCGAAGCGGGGGATCTCACCGAGCTCTTTGATGAGCTTCGCGTTGGCCGCGAGCCAGAGCCGCTCGGCCTCGTCGAAGGTCATGGCGCGGAGCTTGAGCGGCTTGAAGAGGTAGCGAAGCGCGAGCCGCTGCAGGAGCGGGATGCCGGCGCCGGGCGGCGCAAGGAAGGGGGGCGATTGCTGCATGTGGGGATCCTGTCAGACGGATGCGTCGGCGGGACTTGGCATAGGGTGGGCGGCGGAGCAAGCGGGGTGTGGCGGGACGAACAGGGCTTCGGGATCGGATTGCACGCCGCTTCCGGTTGAAATGCACGGGGTGCAGGACTACGCACTGCGTCGTTGAATGGCCGTTCAGTCATGCGGCCACACGTCTCCGACAAACTTGGGCAATCGGCATGAAGCATACGATTCGAAAGGCGGCAGTTCTTGGCGCGGGTGTAATGGGAGCGGGCATCGCGGCCCACCTGGCGAATGCCGGCATCCCGGTACTGCTGCTGGACATCGTTCCCCCGAAGGCGGCGCCGGGTGAAGACACCTCGTCCAAGGCCTTCCGCAACAAGTTCGGCGCAGGCGCGCTCGAGCGGTTCAAGAAGACCAAGCCGGCCCCGCTGTTTACGGCTGCCCACCAGCGGCTCATCACCATCGGCAACCTCGAGGACGACCTCGCGCTGCTCGCCGACTGCGACTGGATCGTCGAGGCCGTGACCGAGCGGCTCGATATCAAGCAGGCGCTCTTGGCCAAAGTGGAGTCGGTTGCGAAGCCGACGGCCATCATCTCGTCGAACACCTCCGGCCTCTCCATCTCGGGCATGCTCGAGGGTCGTAGCGACGCCTTCAAGAAGCGGTTCTGCGTGACCCACTTCTTCAACCCCGTGCGCTACATGAAGCTCCTCGAGCTGGTGGCCGGCACGGAGACCGCCCCCGACGTTCTGCCCACCCTGCATGCCTTCGGCGAAGAGAAGCTCGGCAAGGGCATCGTCTACGGCAAGGACACCACCAACTTCATCGCCAACCGCATCGGCGTTTACGGCATGATGCAGATCATGCAGGAGATGCAGGCGGCCGACCTCACCGTGGAGGAGGTCGACAAGATCTTCGGGCCTGCGATGGGTCGCCCCTCGTCGGCGGTCTTCCGGACCGCCGACCTCGTCGGTCTCGATACCTTCGTGCATGTGTCGCAGAACTGCTTCGACACGCTGCTCGACGACCCCGAGCGCGGCATCTTCGAGATCCCGGAGTTTGCGAAGAAGATGGTCGCCTCGGGCCAGCTCGGCGACAAGACCGGCCAGGGCTTCTACAAGAAGACCCGCGGTGCCGACGGCAAGTCTGCCATCCTCGCCTACGACCTCGCCACAGGCGAGTACCGGGAGCAGAAGAAGGTCCGCTTCGACTCGCTCGGCGCGGTCAAGCCCATCGAGGAGACCGGCCCCCGCATCAAGGCGCTGCTCGGCATGGAGGACAAGGCCGCCAAGTTCGCCAAGCGGGCCACGCTCGCGGTGCTGGCCTACTCGGCGCTCCGCATCCCCGAGATTGCTGACGACGTGGTCAACATCGACCGCGGCATG
>CAIQPA010000408.1 GCA_903873545.1 uncultured delta proteobacterium | reverse complement strand
GGGCCGCCTACCACCTCGCCGCAGCGCTGGCCGGCAACGCCCCCTACGCCACAATGCAGGCCGCGCTCACAGTCATCGCCGCTGCCAACGTCGACTCGCCTGCACTTCGCGCAGGGCTGGCCCGCCTAGCGCATGGCGCCACCGCCAACATGCTGCTCGCGCCCCCGGCCGAGGCGCTGACGGGACCCTTCGCGCGCGGCGACGCGGGCACCGTGCTTCGCCATGCCGACCGGCTCCGCGCCACGCCGGAGCTCCTGCCGCTCTATGCCGCGCTCGGTCAGCTCTGGCTTGAGCTGGCGGAGGCCCGCGGCCTCTCCGACCGGGCCATCGCCGCGCTCTCTGCCGCGCTCGCTGCGACCGACGAGCCTAGGCGCGAGGGCTGACGACCACCCGGCCGTCTGCGACAGTGATGACCACCTCGCCGCCCGCATCGACGGCGCCCGTCAGGATGAGCTCGGAGATCGGCCCCTCGACCAGCCGCTCGATGGTCCGGCGCATGGGGCGCGCGCCGAGCTGCGGGTCGTAGCCGCCCGAGGCGATGAGGTGGGTGACGAGCGTGGCGTCCCAACTGTAGCGGATGCGGCGCTCGCGCTGGAGCTGGCTCGACGAGGCCCGGAGCTGGAGCTCCGCGATGCGGCCGATCTCCTCTTCGGAGAGCGGAAAGAAGACGAGCGGCTCGTCGATGCGGGCCCAGATTTCCGGCGTGAAGTGGGCGCGGGCGGCGGTGATGACACGCTCGCGTCGCCGGTCGAGCTCTTTCTCGGAGGGTACCTCGGTGCCGGCAAAGCCCACGCGCCGATCGTTGGCGCCCGTCAGCTCCTTGGCCCCGAGGTTGGAGGTCATGACGATGAGCGCAGAGGAGAAGTCGACGGTTCTGCCACGCGAGTCGCTCAGCCGCCCCTCATCGAGGATCTGGATGAGGAGGTTGAGCACGTCGGTGTGGGCCTTCTCAATCTCGTCGAAGAGGACGAGCTGGTAGGGTCGCCGGCGGATGGCCTCGGTGAGCTGGCCGCCCTGGTCGTGGCCCACATAGCCGGGCGGCGAGCCAATGAGGCGCGAGACGGCGTGGCTCTCCATCATCTCCGACATGTCGAAGCGGACCATGGACTGCTCACTCTCAAAAAGCAGCCCTGCGAGCGCCTTGGCCAGCTCCGTCTTTCCGACGCCGGTAGGTCCGAGCAGGAGCAGGCTCCCGACCGGCCGGTTAGAGACAAAGCCCGCGTAGTTGCGCCGCAGAATCTGGGCGACCCGGGCGACGAGGTCGCGGTGGCCGATGACCCGGTCGCCGAGGAGCGACTCGAGGTTGAGCATCTTCTCCTTGTCGGCCATCAGGAGCTTGTCTGCCGATAGGCCAGCCTGCTCCGCCACAACGGCCGTGATGGCGGCCTTGCCCACCTCGGCTTCGCGCCGCCGGCGGGTCTGGCTGCCCGCGAGGTCGAGCACGTTGAGCGCCTTGTCGGGCAGGCGCCGGTCCGCGATGAAGCGATGGGAGAGGCGGACGGCGAGCTCGATGGCCTCATCGCTGTAGGTCACCTCGTGGTGGCTGGCGTAGTAGTCCTTGGCGCCGTGGAGGATGTCGATGGCGGCCTGCACGGAGGGCTCTTCGACGCGGACTGCCTGGAAGCGACGGGCAAAGGCAGCGTCGGCCTCGATGAAGCGGCGGTACTCCTCGAAGGAGGTGGCGCCGATGCAGGAGAACTCGCCCCGCGCGAGCGCCGTCTTGAGCTCGCCCGCGCCATCATTGGAGCCGTCGCCGCCGCCGCCCATGCCGATCCACTGGTGGATCTCGTCGAGGAAGACGATGAGCTGTCCTGCGCCTGCAGCGACCTCTGCCTTGAGCTTGCCGATGCGCTCCGAGAAGGCGCCGCGAAGCCCCGTGCCGGAGAGCAGTTTGCTGGCCTCCACCTCCACCACGATGCGCCCCTCGAGGCCGCGTGGCGCCGGCTCGTCGTCGAGGCCGGCGATGCGGCGCGCGAGCCCCTCGACCACCGCCGTCTTGCCCACGCCCGGGTCACCGATGAGGAGCGGGTTGTTACCCCGGCGCTTGTTGAGGATGTCGGCCAGCGCGTCGATCTCCTTGTCGCGGCCCACCACCCGATCAATCTGGCCGTCGACCGCCATCAGGCTCAGGTTGCGGCCGATGCGGGCCAGCAGCGGGAACTGCGACTCGCGCAGGATCAGCTTCTGTCTGGCGGCGCGCCCCTCCATGGAGAGCGGCGCGGTGGCCCGCTTGGGCTGCGAACGGTTGACCGTCGGCGGCAGCGCCATGGGGGGAAGGGCAGGCAGTGATCCGTGCGACCGCGGCGGCTCCGGCCGCTGTTGCTGCTGCCGCTGCGCCAGTCGGAGCGCCAGCAGGCGGCCGGTATCGGTCGGCTCATCGGCCTCGGCATTCACCGCGATGGGGCCGGTCCGGCGGGTGACGGGCGGCTCGGCCTCCTGCTCCTCGTCGGTGCTGGCTTCGGCTTCCTCCTCCTCTCCCTCTTCCTCCTCTTCGTCGTCGTCCTCGTCCTCATCGCGGGCGACCGGCGGCTCCGGCGGCTGGATGACGAGCGGACGGCGAGCTCCGAGCGGCGCCGCGCCTCCGGCCATAGCATAGGCCCGAGGCGCAGCTGGAACCGCGACCGAGGCGACGGGTTGCGCGGGAACCGGCTGTATGATGCGGGCGAAGGCGGCGTTGCGCAGCCCCATGACCTCGAGGTCGAGCTGCTCCATGAGCTGGTAGGCCGAGGTCGTGGTAAAGGAGGCCATCGCGACCAGAAGGTGCAGCGTGCTGACCACATCGCTGTGCACCGAGCGGGCAATCTCCCCAGCCCGGTTGAGCACGCGGGCATACTCCATGGGCGGCTCTGGCGGGATGTTCGACAGGCGCGGCAGGACGGAGTCGAGGCTGAGCGCATGGTCGCTGAGCAGGCTCTTGGCCTGGTTGTCCACGGTGAAGAGGCAGATGAAGAGATGGGCGGTGGTGTGTGCCATGCCGAGCGTGGTCGCGATGGTGCGACTCTCTTGCTCGACGAGGAGCAGCTCGGCGCTCCAGTCAATCTCGGGTCTGTCGGCAGGCGTCATCGCGGTCGGGTTCCAAGCAGGGTCTGGCTGCCACTATCCACAGTTTTGACGGCGGTGCAACCTGCAAATTCGAGATTGAAAGATGTGTAATTTCAATGCCGTATTAGCCATTTTTCAAGCGTAATCTTGAGAATTGGCCCCGTTTCGGAATAGGCGCAACGCTAATCCTTGCGGTCTGGTTGGAAGTCACTGTGTTACAACGACTATCCGTCCCGGCGGCGGAACCAGCTGCCGAACACCGGCTTGGAGGTCGCCACCTTGGGAGCCGCGGCTGCCGTCTGCTCTGCCGGAAACTCCGCTGCCTGCAGCGGGCCGCCAATGAGCCGAACCGCCGTAAAGCCGAGCGCCGCCAGGAAGTCGTGCGCGCTCAAGAACCGGTCGTTTGGCTTCTTTGCCAACCCCTTGAGGATGGCAAACTCGATGGGGGTGCCGGAGAGCTCCTTGACCGTCAGCCGCGGAGGCGCGTCGTTGACATGCTTGAGCATGACCTCCATCGCTCCTTCGCCCGTGAAGGGAGGGACGCCGCAGAGCAGCTCGTAGATGACCACCGAAACGGCATAGATGTCGCTCGCGATGTCGAGCGAGCCACCCTTCGCCTGCTCGGGCGACATATAGGTTGGCGTTCCCATCGCCCGGCCGCGGAGCGTGAGCGACGATTCCGACGGCTCATCGTAGACCGACTTCGCGATACCAAAGTCGAGCACCTTCACCCGCTCGCTCCCATCGGGACCGTGCACCAGGTAGATGTTCTCCGGCTTGAGATCGCGATGGACGATGCCCATGCCGTGCGCCTCCGTCAGGCTCTCCAGAATCCCCCGGGCAATCGCCAGTGCCCGCTTGGCCGGAATGCCATGCGTGCCGTCGAGGATGTCCGACACGGCGTAGCCCTGCAGGTATTCCATGGCCATGAAGAAGTCGGTCTCGAAGCCATAGTCGAAGATGCGGACCGTGTTCGGATGCTTGAGCTGACCCACCAGCTCCGCCTCGCGGCGGAAGCGGGCCACCACCTCTTTGGGGCGGGGTGCGATGGGACGAATGGTCTTGATTGCAACCACTTGGCCCGTCTTAAGGTCCTCTGCCTTGTAGACGATGGCATAGCCGCCACGTCCGAGCTCGCTCAGAATCTTGTAGCGTTTGGCGACAATGTCTCCGTCGCTGAGAGGGGTTGCGCCTGTTAGCCCGGGTTCGTCGTGCATGGGTGCCATGGGCGGTCCGCTGCGGTTCGAAGGCCGCGGACGCAAGAGGGAAGTTCGTCGCCGTCTAACCCACCTCTAGGCGGGTTGGCAATCCCGACGATACGCCTGCCCGCAGCGTACTCCGCCCCTCGGGTTGCCCACTCGCCCGCCGACCTGCTAGGCTCGCCCGCTCCCTTCACCGCACCGGCCGATGAAACTCCTCCGCATCGAACTCGTGGGCTTCAAGTCCTTCCGTACCAAGACGGGGCTTGAGATCGGCGACGGCGTCACCACCATCGTGGGGCCCAACGGCTGCGGGAAGAGCAACATCGTCGATGCCATCAAGTGGTGCATCGGCGCACAGTCGGCCAAAGACCTGCGCGGCAAGGGCATGGACGAGCTCATCTTCGCCGGCTCCGAGAACCACCGTGCCATGGGCATGGCGGAGGTCTCGCTCACGATGCAGAACGACCGCGGCGATGTCCCCGCGGCCTTCCGCGACCATGCAGAAATCAAGGTAACCCGTCGCCTCTACCGCGACGGCGACAGCGAGTACGAGCTCAACGGCAGCAAGGTCCGCCTCCGCGACGTGCAGGAGCTCTTCCTCGGCACCGGCGTCGGCTCGCGCGAGGCCTACTCCATTATTGAGCAGGGCCGCATCGGCTTCATCGTCTCGGCCAGGCCGGAGGAGCGCCGCCTCATCATCGAGGAGGCCGCCGGCATCACCCGCTACAAGTACCAGCGCAAGGCAGCGGAGCGCCGGCTCGAGAAGACCCGCGAGAACCTGCTCCGCGTCGCCGACGTCCTCGGCGAGGTGGGCAGGCAGATCGGCTCGCTCGAGCGGCAGGCAAAGCGGGCCGCCAAGTGGAAGGAGCTGACGCAGCGGCGCCGGTCGCTCGAAGTCACCACCGCGGTGGAGCGCTACGAGAAGGTCGCCACGGCGCTCGCCGAGCTGCGGAAGCGGTTCGCGGGCCTCCGTGAGCTCTATGAAAACGCCGCCGTGGAGCACCATGTGCGCGACGCCAAGCTGCTCGAAGGGCGCAGCAGGCTTGCGTCGCAGGAGCGTGAGCTGAGCGAGGCGACCGAGTCGAGCATCAAGGCGCGTGCCCGGGCGGAGCTGCTCCGGAGCCAGCTTGGATTTGCTGAGCGGGCGCTGGTCGAACTTGGCGAGCGGGCCGCGCAGGTTGTGGCGCAGCAGCAGGAGAAGACCGGGGTCGCCGAGGTTGCCGAGGCCGCCATCGCTGCGCTGGTCGCCACGCTCGAGGAGGCACGGAGTTCTGCCGGTTCGGTCGCCGCCCGTCTCGCCGCACTGGCCGAACAGGTGGAGCGGGCGCGGGCGCAGCAGGCGGAGCAGCGGCTCCGGCTCGACAAGGCCGCAGCAAAGCTCACCGCCGACCGTGGCGAAGCAGCGCGGCTGCAGGGCCGCCTCGATTCGGCCGGCAGCGAACGGACCCAGGTCCAGTCGCGGGTCATCTCCATCGTCGCCGAACTGACCGCGCTCGAGCAGGACCAGACCCGCGCCGAAGCAAGCGAGAACGACAGCGCCTCGCAGGAGGCCGCAGCCACCACCGAACTCCGTGCCAAGGAGAGCGGCGTCGAGGCTGCTCGCCGCGCCGAGGCCGAGGCCCACCAGAACCTCCAGAAGGCGCAGGCTGGCAGCCGTGCCGCGGCAGACGCCCACCGCGTGGCGCAGGCGCGGCTGGAGACGCTCGAGAAGCTGATCCGCGCCGGCGAGTCCTATGGCGTAGGCCTGCGCAAGCTCCTGGCTGCGGCAGAGAAGGGCGAAGTGGTTGGCGTCGGTCGCCCCATCGCGGAGCGGCTCCGGGTCGCATCGGGTGCGGAGGAGACGGTCTCTCGCCTGCTCGGGCCGTTGCTCGAAGCCGTGACCGCTGAGAGTGCCGCAGATGCGCGCCGCATCGCAGGCTGGGCCCGCGCGCAGAATGTGGCGGTGAGTGTCATCGTTGCCACCAAGCCATCGGGCGAGGCCGTGGAGGGCTGGTGCGACTTCCTGCAGCCGGTGCCGAAGCTGGTGCACGACCGGCTGCGCAGCGTATCGCGCGTCGCCAACGCCTTTGCCGATGAGACAACGCCGCCGGCCATCGACCCGCAGCGGGGCTACCACCCGGAGCGCGACCTCTATGTGACGGGCGCGCCGGGTTCGGCGGCAGCGGAGTCGGTCTTCAAACTGACCCGTGAGCGCGACGAGGCGCAGCTGACGCTGGCGAAGCGGGCCGACGAGGAGCTGGTCGCCCGCGGCCGCCAGTCG
>CAIQPA010000407.1 GCA_903873545.1 uncultured delta proteobacterium | reverse complement strand
CTCGCCGCCTCCGCCGAACGCTCCGAGCGGAGCTACCGCGTTGTCGAAGTGCGGGGCGCGGGCATCGACCACCCCACGCTCGCAGCCTTCCCGCAGGGCGCCTACCTCAAGTTCGTCATGGGGCGGCTCGACGGCCTCAGAGGCTGAACCGCGCCAACAGCTCCGCGTGCCGCGTCTGTGGCAGCAGGTCGTGGGCGCTCACCTCATCGAGCCGGTAACCGTCCGCCATCAGCCGGCTGGCGTCCCGTGCAAAGCTGTCGGGGTTGCAGCTCATGTAGATGAGCTGCGCCGGCCGGAGCGCCAGCAGCCCCGCCAGCACGGCGGGCTCCAGCCCCTTGCGCGGCGGATTCACCACCACCGCGTCGGGCCGCTCCCAACCGGCCGCAAAGGCCTCCGCCGCGGTCATCACCTCAAACTTCGCCTGCACCGGCAGCGTCGCCGCGACCGACCGCGCCGCCTCGATGCTCGAGGCGCCGCTCTCGGCACCAAACAGCTTCGAGACGCCGCCCACGACCACGCCGTGGAGACCGATGGCTCCCATGCCGCAGTAGAGATCCCACACCGTCTCGGCGCCGCCGAGCCAGCTGCCCGCAAGCTCATACATGGCGCCTGCTGCCTCAGCGTTCAGCTGTGCAAAACCTGCCGTCCCGATCGGCAGCTCCAACCGGCCGTAGCGCTCCATCACAGAGGCCGCTCCCGCGGCCCAGACAGGCTCGCTGCGCCGTACCGCATCGCCCGCATCCTCATTCACCGACCAGCCCCAGCCGGCCCAGCCAAGCCGCTCCGCCAGCTGCTCCGTCCAGGCCGGAGGCGCTGTCATCGCGCGACCGAAGATCAGCTCTCCGACGACCTCGCCCGCTCGGTTTCCGCGCAGCACAAGATAGCGCGGCCACTCTGTCTGCGGCGCATCGGAGAGCGCCTGGATGAACTGCGATGCCGCGGCATCGATGGAAGGCAGTACTGCCACGCAGGGGACCATGTCGGCGAGCTCTGCGCCCGCAGGGACGCGGCTGGCAAGCATGGCCAGTCCGTCGATGTCTGCAACGACATGGTAGATGTTCCGATTGCGATAGCGGAGCGAGGGGCCGCGCCGCTCGAGCACCGGGGTCGCGCCGATGGAGGCCAGCGCGGTGTGGAGCCAGCGCACCTTGAGCGCAATCCCATCGGCCTCCGGCATGGGCAGCAGCGGGCAGCCGCCGCACCGCACCGCACCTTGCATCGCGGAGAGGCAGAGCTCGCGCGGCGGCGTAGCGGAGGGGACAATGCGGGTGTCGAGCACCCTCCCCCAAGCCATGGGTCGGTGCGGGCTCACATGGTCGAGTTCCACATAGCCCTTGCAGCCCAGCACCATCTCGGCGACCCGCACCTCAAGCGCCCCCTCGTAGGCCACGCAGGAGCCATCCTCCGCCACCTCCTCGAAGGTGAGTACGAGCCGGTCGCCGGGCCTGAACCGGCGCGGCGCGGTGGATGGGTTCGCAGGTCGATGCTTCATGTTTCGCTCACCAATCCCTGCAATCCGACGGCCCGTTCCTTGCGCCGTGGAAGCGAGACCTTATCCACTCCACACCCTGCGTCAAAAGTGTGACTACCGACGGGCACAGGCTATCTCCCTTTCCGCGCCGGCGGCCTGTCGTCGACGCCAACCGACAGCAAGGATGACCATGTCTTCGAACCTCCTCGACCGCCGCACCTTCCTCACCCGCGCTGCTCTCCTTGGCGGAACGGCCGCCGGTCTCAGCCTCCTTGTTGGCTGCGGCAAGGGCGGCGCGCTCGTCTGCACCGACACGGCCTCGCTGAAGCCCGAGGACCTCGCGACCCGCACCAGCCTCAACTACGTCGACGCCTCCGCAGACCCGACCAAGCTCTGCAGCGGCTGCACCCTCTATCTACCCGCCGCTGAGGGCGCCTGCGGAGGTTG
>CAIQPA010000406.1 GCA_903873545.1 uncultured delta proteobacterium | reverse complement strand
GTGTCGCATATTGCACAATCGATTGTCGCCATCTGCCGAATCGTCTGCTACCTGAGGCGCAGTCATCCGCTCGGAGCCACCCCGATGTCTCTCGTCGACAGCCGTTCGATGCTCGTCCGATTCTCCCTCCTCGCGCTCCTCGCGACGTCGGGGTGTGTCGTTGACCCTGCGGGGTCACTGACGAGCGAGCAGCTGGTCTCGGAGCTCTCCACGCTCCAGCCCGGTGACACCCTCACGCTCCCCGCCGGCACCTTCTCCGGCAGCTTCACCGTGCCCGCCGGCGTCACCCTGCGTGGCAACTCCACCATCCTCGTCGCAGAGGGCGGTGCAGCCCTCCTCGTTGCCGGCGGAAGCGCCACGCAGCCCACCCGCATCGAGGGGCTCACCCTCCTCACGCCGGCCGTCACCGACAAGGCCGTCGCGGCCCTCACCGCCGTCGGCGGCGAGGCCCTCGAGCTCCGCGACCTCACCGTGATCGCACCCACGGGCGCAGGCATCATCGTCCAGGGCGTCGCCAACCTCACCGTCGAGCGGGTCACCATCGACGGACAGCTCACCGACGCCTCATTCGCGGAGCTCGCAGCGCAGTCCACCCCCGTGAGCGCCAACGAGGTCTCCATCGCCGGCCTCATCGTCGCGGCGGGCGACGGCATCGTCCGCACCAACGCAACCGTCACCGACCTGACCGTGCGCAACGTTGCCGGCTTCGGTGCCACCTTCATCGACAGCATCACCAACTGGACCCGCGGCCGCGTCGAGGGCTGCGCCGGAACCGGCATCTACCTCTCCCGGTCGGCCCACAGCTGGCAGGGCGTCACCGTCGCGAATGGTCGCTCCGCCTCCAACAGCGGCGCCTTCGTCACCGGCTTCGGCGTCATCGCCACCGAGAGCAGCAGCCTCGACACCACCGACCTGGAGATCGCCTCCATCAAGGGCATCGGCCTCTTCCAGTCGGCCTCCCGGTCGCAACACCTCGGCGCCCGTATCGTCGGCAACGACAGCCGCGGCATCTGGGTGCAGGACAGCCTCGCCACAGACAGCATCGACCCGGAGCTGCTGCTCGACCAGTCGGTCATCATGGGCAACCGCGGCGCAGGCATCCAGGTGCTCGACGGCGGCGGCCTGGTCTTCCAGAACGGCCTCATCGCCGGCACCCGCACCGCACCCGTCTTCGGCGGGCTCGGCGGCTCCGGTGTGGTCGGCGACGCCATCCAGCTCGGAGGCGCAGGCGGCATCGGAAACCAGCTCACCACGGCCGGCTCCGTCTTCCTCGGCAACGGGCGCGCGGGCATCGCGGCGGAGAATGCCAACAGCTCGCTCGAGCCATTGGGCAGCGACTCGCTGTTCATCTGCGGCCAGGGCGAGACGCTCCCGAACTGGAGCTGCAGCGAGACGGCGGAGGGCGAGCAGCAGTGCATCCGCACCAGCGGTCCGCTTGTGGAGGCGGGCTGGAGCTGCGCAGACGGCGCCTCCGGAACAACCTGCACCACCACCGAGGCGGCGCTCCTCGCTGCAACGCCGCAGCGCATCGCCAACAGCGCCACAGGCATCGCCGACTTCTGCGGCGACGCCCTCACACAGGTGATCGACGCCAACCGGCTGGTGGCCAATGCGGGCCTCGCCGTGGCGGGCGCAACGCCGGGTTGGACGCCGCCTGTGGCCGCCGCCTACGACTGGAGCTGCACCACGAGCGCAGGCACCCGCACCTGCTCCGAAAACGCCAGCGACTTCGATGGCCAGTCGCTCGACAACCCGACCGCCGTTGGCGGCACCGGC
>CAIQPA010000405.1 GCA_903873545.1 uncultured delta proteobacterium | reverse complement strand
CTTCTGCGCGGGCCGAAGCAACCGGGAGGATGGCGAGGGTGAGCAGCGTCGCGGCGAGTGCGGAGATTCTCATGGAGGCCTGTTGCATGGAGTGTCGGCGGTCGCGGACCGCGGTTGGTTGTTCGCCCCTTTAACGATGGCAAGCCCTGCTGCAAGCGACATCGCCACCGAGACGATGCGAACTCCCTTGCCACAGGTTTTGCGTGACAGAACGCACAGCGCTGTTGCGAATCTTTGGTGACAGCGGCGCTTCCGGTTGCCTGCCGACGGGCGCTCATGACAGAGGACCGCGGTCTCTCTGCAAGGATCTCTCATGGAAGCGAGTCGGGTCGATGATATCGTGATCGGTGGCGGCATTCTCGGCCTCACGACTGCCTGGCATCTGCAGCGATTGGGACGCAAGGTTCGGGTGCTCGAACGGGGCCATCGGGCGCAGGGCGCCTCCATCCGCAACTTCGGGATGATCTGGCCGGTTGGGCAGCCGCCCGGCGAACGGCTCGAGACGGCGCTCCGGAGCCGCGCCTTCTGGCTCGAGGCCCTTGCCGACGCCGGCATCTGGAGCGAGCCGCAGGGATCGCTCCATGCTGTCTATCACCCGCTCGAGGCGCAGCTCCTGCGCGAGTTCGCAACGGGCGCCGATGAGCGCGGCTACTCCGTCTCGCTGCTGACCGCCGACGAGGCGCTGGAGCGCTCTCCGCGGCTCCGCCCAGAGGGTCTCCTCGGCGCCATTTTCAGCGCCACAGAGGTCTGCGTCGACCCCCGCCTCGCGGTCGCCGGTTTCACCCGCCGCCTGCAGGAGCTCGGCGTCGAGTTCTGCTTCCAGACGGCGGCGACCGCTGTCAGCGATGGCGTCGTCGAGGCCGCCGGCGTGACCCACCGCGCAGCGCAGGTCTGGGTCTGCACGGGCGACGACATGAGCGGCCTCTTCGCGCAGGAGATCAAGGCGCTCGGTCTCGTCCCCTGCAAGCTGCAGATGATGCGGACCGGCCCGGTCGAGGGCGGCGAGCGCATCGGCCCCATGCTCGCGGCTGGCCTGACGCTTGCCCACTACGGCTCCTTCGCCCACTGCCCGTCGCTGCCCGCGTTGAAGGCGTCGCTTGCGGAGCGCCATCCCGGCTACGACGAGCGGGGCATCCATGTGATGGTCTCGCAGACGCCGGCCGGCGAGCTGACCATTGGCGATTCGCACGAGTATGGCGCGGTCATCGACCCCTTCAACAAGGTCGAGATCGATGCGATGATTTTGAGCTACCTTGACCGCTTCTTCGACCGGCGCGGTGCCCAGGTGGTCTCGCATTGGAACGGCATCTACGCCAAGCACCCCACGCAGGCCTGGACGGTCCTTCACCCGGAGTCGCGCGCCCACATCATCACAGGCGTGGGCGGTGCGGGCATGACGCTCTCCTTCGGCGTGACCGACCGGGTGGTTCGCGACGTGCTGGGCGACTAGTCTCCGAGCGCCGGCTGGCAGACGTTTGACCCGTCGAGGTTGGGTGCGCAGCGGCCGCCCAGGCAGCAGCGGTCAGCGCCTGAACAGCCATCGCCCCAGGCAACGCAGGCTGCAGGCTGGCAGGTTGTCTCGTCAGGCCCCGGGCCGGCAAGGCAGGCGGAGTCTCCGCAGCAATCGGTGTCATCCTTGCAGACCTGACCGAGGGTGCCACAGGCTGGCGGCGACCAGTAGCCGGAGATGTTGGTGGACGAGCTGTCCTGCCCGGGTAGCCAGAACGCGGGGAAACTGAGGTCGCTACCCGGGGGCGCATTCGCGTCGATGGCCGCAACCCAGAGCTGCTTGTTTGTGGTCACATGGCCGTACGAGCGCGTGCTGTAGAACAGGAGCCAGAAGTAGCCGCCCTCGCGGTAGGGAGAGAAGCTGGTGAAACTCTCGCGGAGCCCCGAACCGGCGCGCGCCAGCGTGCTCAGGCTGCCGGTCGGGAGATGGTAGAGTTGGAGCTGCGTTGTGCCGGTGCGGCCCGCATCTTCGCCCCGCACGAAGGCAATCCACTGCGAGTCGGGCGACCAAGTGGGGGTGCTGATGGTGTCGTCACTTGCGCCCGTCCCTCGCGCAACGAGCTCCACCGCCGCACCAAAACTGTCTGTCGGACGGTCGTAGGGAACCATGTGCAGGCTCGATGCGCCGAACTCCCAGTCTAGTGCAGGTTCGTTGCGAGAGACGAACGCGAGCCTGCTCCCATCGGGTGACCAGGCGGGTTGTGCGGGGAGTTTGCCTGCGTTGGCGCTCGCAACCTCGCCGAGCGAGAGGGCCCCGTCGGGGATGCCCGGCGTAACATCGTAGAGCGACATGCGTCCGCTCATCACGCCGACAAGCCGGCGGCCATCCGGGCGAAAGCTCGCCCAGGTCCACTG
>CAIQPA010000404.1 GCA_903873545.1 uncultured delta proteobacterium | reverse complement strand
TGGGAGCAGCCGAAGGCTCGGCCGAGGGTGTCACAGGCCTCGTAGGCAGCAGCCGCGGCGGGGTCTGGACCGGAGGCAGCGAGGCGGAGGTCGTCGGCCCAGATGACCGATGCGCCCTGCTGCGGAGAGATCATTTCTGCCGACCAAAGCACATCATTTCCGATGCTTTGATGATGAAACCGAACCAGATAATCTACTTCAATTTGCGCCAGTGATAGCTCACAGGCACGCCGCGACTCTGGTGTCGCGACCGCGCCAAGGCAGTCGATGGTCTGCACCAGCTCCGAGGAGCCGGGGCTCCGACGGAAGCCTCCTGACTGCACGAGCGGCTGCGCGAACCGGCGCGCACAGAGCTGCGTCGCCTCGTCTGCGCCCGCTGGAAGGAGCGGATAGAAGGTCTGTACCTGCGCCCACCCCGCGGCCGGTAGGAGCCAGAGGAGGAGCAGCAGCCATGCTAGGGTCCAACGCCGGCTCAAGGGTCAGGGCGCCTTGACGAGCGCCATCGCGGCGACGGCGGCGCTCTCGCTCGGGGTGTTCAGGACCGAGACGACCTTCCCGTCGGCGCCAATCAGGATGGCGCTCGGGATGCCGGCCTTGTCGCCGCACATCGCCTGGAGGAGCGGCTCACCATTGCCGTAGAGGAGGGTGAAGTCGTCGTAGGGGGGAGCCGCGGCGTAGCCGACGAGGGCGCGCCAGAGCGTGGGCTTGTTGGGGAACTCGGGGGTGCCGAGCATGATGTTGTCGAGATGGATGTAGACCTTCTCGGCGTCGGGGAGCTCCCGAATGGCAACGACCGCGAGCGCCTCGCAGGGCTTACATCCCTTGAAGCCGAACTGGATCCAGACGGGACGAGGGTTCTCGGGCAGTTTGCCGTTGAGGGTGGGCACGCGGCTGCTGAGCCACCACTCCGGGCCTTCGAAGGGGAGCGCACGGGAGTGAAAGTCGACCATCTGCTGCCCGACCACGGCCATGCGACTCGCGGGCGCCGCGGATGGCGCGGGCGGAGGGGTGTCGGCGCGGAGGGGCGATGCAAAGGAGATGGCGAGGAGCAGCACGGCGAAACAGCGTTGCATCGGAGCGCACCGGAGTCGAAAGAGAGATGGAGAAGGCCCGTAGCAGCGGCCGGATTCATTTGCACGCAGAGAGCGGCCATGAGCAGGCAGCGACGAAGCTGGACGGAGAAACTTCAGAGCGACCGACCGTTTGAGATCAACGTCATTGACCGGCCGATGCCGGGCTGGCCGGCGGCGGCGGCGAACCAGCCGGTGGAGCCGTCGGCGCGCGAGACAAAGCCGTGGTTTATCATCACAAAAATGCCCTAGATTCATGATGCATGAACCTATCTTCGGAGGATTTTTCTTGCTCTTGCAACGTCGTGCATCGGCCGCGCCGGGCGGCTCGACAGCCAGCCGCGCGTGGGGTATCGAGCGACAACCTCGCCTGCTGGAGCATCGCCATGTCGACCACCTCTCTCCGATCCGCCCTGGCCGCTGAGTTTGTTGGCACCGCCCTACTCCTTGCGACCGTGGTCGGCTCCGGCATCATGGCGGAGAAGTTGGCCGGCGGGAATGTGGCGCTCGCCCTGCTCTGCAACACGCTGGCGACGGGCGGCATCCTGGTGGCGCTCATCAACGCGCTCGGCGGCTGGTCGGGCGCCCACTTCAACCCGGTCGTGAGTGTGGCGATGGTCGTGCGGGGCGGGCTGCCGACGGAGCGGCTCCTGCCCTATGTCGCGGTACAGACGGTCGGCGCGTTTGTGGGGGTAGCTGCGGCCCACCTCATGTTCAGCAAGCCGATTCTCTTTGCTTCGCAGCACCTTCGGTCGAGCGGAGCCGAGGTCTTCAGCGAGGCGGTGGCGACCTTTGGGCTGCTGCTGACCATCTTCGGCGCGGTGCGGAACGCTGGGCCGCAGGTTCCCTTTGCGGTCGCCGGCTACATTGTTGCGGCCTACTGGTTCACCGCCTCCACCTCGTTCGCCAACCCGGCGGTGACGCTGGCCCGGTCGATGACCGACACCTTTGCCGGGATTGCGCCCGCCTCGGTGCCGGGCTTCCTGCTCGGCCAGGTGGTCGGCGCGGCGGCGGCCATCCTGCTGGTTCGGGGCTGGGAGCGGCGAGACGGGTGATCTGACGCTCTCCGCGGAGCGACTGTGGAATATGTCGGAATTGACACAATTCGCGTTGACCATTCTCGGTTGCGGAGCGTACGCTCACCTATTCGCGCTCAAGCGCGTCTGAATCTGTCTAAACGTGCCGGCCCCGTGCCGGCTCATCACCGGGAGAAGAGCAATGAAGCGACGCTTGTGGATGGTCTCCGCGACCTTGGCCCTGGCCGGGTGCGACGACAGCACCGACCTCGATTCCCTCTACGGCCCGATCATCTATGACGGCTTCCCCGACGAGGCCGCGGGAACGAACGACCCTGACTACGGTCGCTCCTTCTTCGCCAGCACGGCCATCTCGGAAGGCTCGGCCTACGACTACTTCGACCTCGGCGCGGCCTCTCCGGCGCCGGCGAAGGCCTACCTGCTGACCAAGGGCGGTACGCCCATCGAAGGCCAGTACCTGATCATCGACACGCTGCCGGACAAGGAAGACTACAGCCCGCTCTGGCAGGTGGTGAAGGTCGAGGTGGGTTCGGGCTACAAGGCCAACAGCATCAAGTCGCTCGCGACGCTCGAGGAGAGCTACGGCAAGGCCAAGTTCACCGAGACGACCGATGTGACCTACTGCTCGGTCATCAACCCCGATGCCGCCTTCTTCGACTCTGCCGGCAACCAGAAGATTGTCTTCTACGGTACGGGCGAGAAGATTGGGAACCCGAACTACGACGGGGAAAACTCCCCGACGCTGACCGACGCTGATGCGCAGCCCGGAGACATTGTCCTCACCCCCTTCTGGCACAAGCGGCTCCGCGGCTTCTGTTACAACCCGTCGCCCGCCAAGAGCTGGACGCTCGGCGCCGACGGCGCGCTGGAGGGCGTGTCGGCCTCGTTCGAGCAGTATGAGACGCTTCCCGATGATGAGACCGGCGACCCCGGCTCTTCGTGGGGCGCGCTCCCGGTCGTGGGCGCAGGCCTCGACGCCATCACCCTGCTCACAGCCGCACTCTCGGCGACGGGCGACCAGGCCACCTCCGTCGCAGACTTCGACGGCGCCGAGACCTACGAGTTCGGCTTCGTGAACCGCCCGGTCATCGGCGCCTCGCCGGAGATTCCTGTCGAGGAGCCCGTTGACGGCTCTGGCGAAGGTTCGGGTTCTGGCGAAGGCTCGGGTTCTGGCGAAGGCTCGGGTTCTGGCGAAGGCTCGGGCTCCGGCGTCTAGGCCGCTGAATCATTCCAAACACAAACACACTACGAACGAGAGGTTCTCATGGGACGATGGAATGGATGGATGGGTTGGCTCCTTGTGGCGCTGACCATGTTTGCGGCGCCTGTCTGGGCGCAGACAACTTCGAACATTCTCGGCACGGCCGAGGATGCAAACGGCGCGCCGGTGGCTGGCATCAAGGTCGTGCTCGGCGGCGAAGCGCTCATCGGAGGCGCGCGTGAGACGCTGACGGCGACGGACGGCAGCTTCCGGTTCATCGGACTGCTGCCGGGCGGCTACACCGTGACGGCGACCGCGGAGGGCTTCCGGCCCTTCGCGTCGGGCGATGTCTATCTCTCGCTCGGCGAGACAATGGATCTCACCGCCTTGATGGAGGTGAAGACGGGCGAGGATGTCATCACGACGACAGCGCCCGCGCCTGCGGTTGACATGAAGAAGGTGACGATGGGTCAGACCCTGTCGCGCTCCGAGCTCAAGAACCTGCCGCTGCCTCGCCGCAGCTACCAGCAGGCGACCCGCTTCGTGGCCGGCGTTGACCCCGACGCTGGCGGAGGCAACCCGAGCATCCACGGCAGCAGCACCTACTCCAACGCCTACCTCATCGACGGCGTCAACACGACCGACCCGTCGACCAACACCTTCAGCCTCAACTTCAACTACGACGCCATCTGCGACATCGAGGTCCAGACCGGCACCATCAGCCCCGAGTATGGCAACGTCACGGGCGGCGTCATCAACCTAGTGACCTGCGGCGGCTCCAACGAGCACCACTTCGACACGAGCTACTACTTCTCCAGCAAGGACCTCACGATGGAGGACCGCTCGGGCGAGAAGCGCGATGCGAGCGAGGATACCTATAACGTCAACGCCGGCGGACCGATCATCCAAGACAAGCTCTGGTACTACGCCTCGATGCAGTACCTGAAGACCCGGTCGCAGATTGCCAAGCTCCCCGGCCAAGCTGCCCACCCAGCAGAAGACTCGGAGGGCTTCTACTGGCTCGCCAAGCTGACGGGCGCGCCCGACACCCACAACCGCTTCACCCTGCTTTTCCAGGGCGACCCGCGCTACTTCAACAACACGCTCCAAGACCCGACTGTCTCGAAGGAGGCAGAGGGGCACCAGGACCAGGGCGGCCTGCTCGCCAGCCTCCGCTGGGACGGCCTCTACGACCCCTTCGTCGCCAAGGTGCAGCTCGCCTACAAGTCGACCTTCCTCGACATCTTCCCGCAGGCCCGCGCCAAAAGCAGCAGCGCCTTCAACTTCGGCAACTCGCTGAGCGAGAAGAACGACTTCGGCGTGACCAGCGGCTGCCTCGTCGGCCCCGACGGCGTCAACTACTGCGGCGCGACTGCGTCGGATGTGCAGGACAGCCCCGAGTTCGGCAACGGCCTCCACTACAACCTCGACACGGGCGAGAGCACCGTGGGCGACAGCTCCGACTTCTTCATTATCCGCGAGCGAATTCAGGGCACGGCCAGCGTCTCGCGCTTCCTCGACAGCTCCTTCGGCAAGCATGAGGTGAAGGCCGGCGTCGATACCGCCTTCATGTTCGACACCCAGACCGACCGCTACCCCGGTGGCGCGACCGCCTTCATCGAGTTCGACCAGGATGGCGACGGCGTCGCCGACCCCTACTCGGCCCGCATCGTGGCGAGCGACAAGGGCGCCCTCACGCAGGAGGTCAATGGCAGCGTGATTGCACTCTTCGCGCTCGACAACTGGGACATCCAAGACCGCATCCGGCTTCAGCCCGGCGTGCGCGTTGAGCAGGCTGCCTATAACAACTACCTGGGCGAGAAAGACGAGAACAACCCCGTGCTCAACTTCACCACCGTGGCGCCCCGCTTCGGCTTCTCGGCTGACGCCTTCGGCGACAAGCAGACCCGCATCCACGGCGGCTATGGCCAACTCTACGAGACAGGCAACCTGACCCTGGCGCAGTTCGTTGGCACCAGCCTGACCAGCCACCGCACCTACTACGAGTCGGAGCTCAGCGGTGACCTCAACGGCGATGGCGTCATCACCAACCGTTACTACGAAGACCCCGACAACCAGAGCATCCGCGGCGGCTCAAGCGGCCGGAGGGTGGAGAAGAACCTTCAGCCGATGCGGACCGATGAGTACCAGGTAGGAATCGAGCAGGCGCTCTCCGACGACGCCTCGGTCGATCTGACCTACATCCGTCGCGACACCGTCAACGCTTGGGAAGACCGCGGCGTGGGCCAGATCTGGAACCAGGCTGGCACGGCCGTTGTGGGCAGCGAGGATGGCTCCTTCAGCCAGGTCTTCGAGGTTGCGACCATCGACGGCGCGGAGCGCAAGTATGAGGCGCTTGAGCTTTCGCTCAACAAGCAATTCGCCAACAACTGGTCGATGGCAGGCAGTTACACACTATCGTGGCTCGAGGGCTCGACCGTCGAGCTCCTCACGGGCGACTTCGACAATCCGCGCCAGGACTCCTACGGCTACGGCCCGCTCGCCGACGACCACCGAAACGTCATCAAGATGCAGGGTGCCTACCTCTTCCCGGTCGGTCTTTCCGTTGGTGCCGCCTACGAGTTCGAGTCGGGCGCGCCCTACTCCAAGCTCTTCCTCAACGACGAAGACGGCGGTTACTCAAACCGTCGCTCGCCCCGCGGCACCGACCCCGGCATCGACCCCAACGACCCGTCGGACGACCAGGCGCTCACCCTGCCTGACTACACCAACATCAGCCTCCACGCAGGCTACAGCCTCAAGAAGCTGACCGGTCAGGACCTGGAGTTCGTCGCCAACATCAACAACCTGCTTAATCTGCAGGCTGTTACGGGCCTCGAGAACTCCGACGTGGAGGGCTACGGCCTTCCGAACGCCTACCAGCGCCCCTTCACCGCGCAGCT
>CAIQPA010000403.1 GCA_903873545.1 uncultured delta proteobacterium | reverse complement strand
GTGACCAACCTCTACCGGCCGCACCGGTAGCCGCGGGCTACTGCTTCGGGACGAAGGAGTTGACCAGGCCGACCATCGCCTTCTCTTCGGCGGTGATGACCTCGGCATGGCCGACACACTTGAGGAAGTAGGGGTCGCCGGGTGCCTCGAAGATGGCGGCGAAGAGGGCGTAGTTCTCTTTGCGCTCCACGGGGCCGGCCATGGTCACGCCCTGCGTCTTGTAGGTGCCCTGGGTGCGGGCCATGGTGACCTGCACGCCATTGATCTGGAGGATGGCGCGGTCGCCATCGGGCGGGCTGCCTGAGCCATCGGCGGGGGTGCCGGGGCGGTCGAACTGGCGGATCCACCGGTTGATGTTGTCGTCTACGCCGCCACCGCCGGAGAAGTGGAACATGGCGCACTCGGCCTCTTTGCCGGCCGGCGCGGGGAGCTCCCACTGGGCCACGCGCATGCTGCTCGAGGGGGTTTCGACAGTCCAGGTGGGGGGCGCGGTCCACTGCGCCTTGCCGGTTCCGCCGGCGAGCGCGGCCGAGCCATCGGCTGCGGGCATCGCCGGTGCTGCAGCAGGTGCAGCGGCGGCGGGCTCCGTTCCGGGAGCGGCCATGGAGGCGCCGAGCGCATCCTCTTTCTTGGAGCAGGCGGCGAGCGGAAGCGAGGCTGCGAGCAGGAGCAGGGTGAGAGCCTTCATGGGCTGGCCTCTGCGGAGGCGTAGCCCGACTGAACGACAGACTCAGCGTTGCGGCTGCCGGCGCTGTTGCCGGAGAGCACCTCGACCTCGGCCCGGTTGAGGCCGAGCTTGCCGGTGGTGTGGCCGAGCCCGATGAGGGTTCCGGCAAACATCGACCAGCTGCCGACCGCCTTCGCGAAGGTGGCCATCTGGACCGCCTTGCTGCGCTCGGAGAGGGGCACGGGGACGGTGTCGTGGACCCGCCGGATGGCCTGCTCGTAGATGCGCTCGAAGCGTCCGAGGACCACATCGGGGTGGGAGGTGCGGCGGGAGAGGTTGGCGGCCTTTTCGGCCATGGCGTTGTGGAGGCCGCGGTCGCGCAGGACTTCGAGGACTGCCTCTGCAAACTTGGCCGAGGTGTCGGAGCAGGCAGGCTCGATGAGGCGGCCGTTGACGCCGTCGAGCACCTGATGGGCAACGCCCATGCGGTCATTGAGAGCGACGACGGGGAGGCCGGTCCAGAGCGCCTCGTTGACCACGTTGCCGAAGGTCTCGGAGACGGAGGTGTAGACGAAGAGGTCGGCGTGGGCATACCAGTCGACCAGCTTATTGTGGCGGATTTCGCCGGGGAAGAGGATGCGGTCGGCGTAGCGGCTGGCGGCGCCCTGGGCCTTGAGCGCCTCGTGGGCATGGCCTGCACCAATGAGGGTCAGGGTGATATCGGCGTCGGCCGGCGCAAGCTCTTCGTCGAAGATGCGGATGAGTTGGTCGAGCGCCTTTTCGCGGTCGTGACGGCAGACGACGATGAGCCGCTTGCCCTGCGCGAACCTGCTCGGGAAGGGGTCGGCCTCGGGCTGACGCGAGAACTTGTCGGGGTCGATGGGGCGGCCGACCACCTCGATGGGGACGGTCACGCCACGCTCGCGCCAGTAGTCGACCATGTAGCGGCTCTGCACGATGAGGGCGTCGCCATCGTTGTACATGCCGGCTGCCTGCCGCTCTGCCGCGTTGCCGATCTCCATCATGACTTCGCGGGCGAGGCGGTTCTTGAAGAGGGTATCAGAGAGGGCGAAGTGGCTGTGGCTGGGGAGGTGGATGATGTGGGTGTTGAGCACCGCGGTGCGGTGCATCTTCCGGAGCCAGTTGGCGTAGAGGATGGACTGGTTGGCGACCTGGCCGTGGATGAGGTCGAGCTTGGGTCCGTTCCAGAGCTTGCCGAGCTGGTTGGGGACGACGATCCGGATCTTGGGGTGGCTCGGGTAGGGGACGGCGTTGAGCAGCATCGCCTGGTCGGAGGGGACCTTGTCGTCCGAGGTGGTATCGGGCCCGATGAGGGTGACCTTGTGGCCACGGTTGACCATGCCGTCGTGGAGAAAACGGGTGTGGATGGCGGGGCCGGACTGGACGGCGACGGAGGGGAAGTCGGTGAGGATGCCGAGGCGCATGGTGGCGGTCTTAGGCGGGGTGGAGCAGGGGTGCCCCAGGGGTGGAGTAAAGACTATCCAGTTCCAAGAGGTGGAGTGGAGTAGGCTTGCGCCGGTTCTCCGCTCAATGGCTCCCGCAACCGCGTATGGGCTTGCATTGCGGGGCGTTGCTCAACCCCGCAGCGGAGAGGGAGAGCAGGAAGCGTGCCAAACCCTCAGGCAGGGCTGGATCGCCTCGTTGGCGGCGGTTCGGCACAAAAGCCCGCTGGTTGCATCAAAGGAGGGGAGCGGTCGCAAGGTTGGCGAATTTTAGGCCATGGAGTAGTGCCGTCAGGCATCTGCCACTCGGGTCTGCATTGGGAGCGTGGAAATGACGGCGAAGAAGCTTCAGAGCCGGGCCAAGGCGATGGTCGCGCTGCTTTTTATGGTCTTGGCGCTTGCGGCTGGTGGTTGTGCCTCCGGGGCGAATTCGCCCGGAGAGGTGAACCGTGCATTCGATGCGAAGAGCCGCCGCTGGGTCTCGACCATGACGCCGGTCGAGATCGATGAGGTGAAGCCGGAGGCCGAGCTGAGGTTGGGCGCCCGTGTGGAGCAGGTGGAGGTGGAGACCGCAGAGGGCGCCTTGCTGACGAGCTGGGTGGAGCTTGAGTTCGTCGTAACGACGCGGCTCAAGCGGAACACGGAGTTCACCCGGGTACAGTCTGGAAAGCAGGTGGAGACGGAAGGCGAGATGCAGCTCATTGGCGTGAGCTGGCCCCATCTAAACTGTCGGTCTGCCTCGCTGCGTGCGGACGGGGCGGCGATCCAGCTGACGCCTGCCGACCTTGAGGGAGAGCGTGCCGCCTATGAGGGGCGGGTGATCAACGAAGACGGACGAGCGGTCGCGCTCGAAGAGACGATTCGCGGTCGGATTCCGCCGGCAGAGCTGGAGCAGGTACTGAGTGCGCGGCGGTCGCGCGGCGACCTGTGCGGCAGCAAGTTTGAGTTGAGTTCGGGTGAGCGGAAGGATCTGAGCAAATTGCTTTTGATGACGGCTCGGTCGCCGCTCGCGCCTGTGGTTGCTCCGCCGGCTGCGTCCGATGATTCCTTGGTGGCGCCGGCGGATGCAACGGGCGGAACGCGCCGCATCCGGCCGCCTGTGCGTCAGCGGACGGTTGCGCCTGCGAAGGGGCCGAAGGGGAGCGTGCCGCCAGCAATTCCACCCACACCGACGGTGGGTCGCCGGACCGTGGCAGCGCCCGCAGCGAAGGCTGCTCCCGCTGTCGCGCCTGCGCCCGCTGCGCCGACCCGTCGGGTTCCGGCCCGCGCGGGAGGCCGACCGATCGTCCGCGGCCAACACAGCCGCGTGACCTCGCCTGCCGCTCCCGCGGTTGCTCCTGCGCCGGTGCCAGGTCAGCCTGTGCCGGCCTCCACGCCGACTGTTCCGGCCGCTGCGGCGCCTGCAGCTCCTGCTGCAGCAGCGCCCGTCGCGCCTGCCGTGCCGATTGCGCCCGAAGCGGTCGATCCCTTCGCGCCAGAATCGCCCTAGGGGAAGGGGGCAGACTCTCGCTACGGGCGGCGCGCGTCGACCTCGTCGGGGTCCTCTTCATCCTCGTCACCTGTCGCGAACTCCACCAGGAGCTTCGTCGCCAGCCCAGCCGCCAGCCCTTCATCCGCCAGGCGTTGATAGATGGCCTCCGCATAGTCCTCGTCCGACGCAAAAGTTCCCGTAAGGCGGAGCGCCGACGTTCCTTGATCAACAGGTAGCTCGGGCGCGACGGCAATGATGGCCTGACTGGCCGGGCCGAGGTCGAGAAGCCATGAACCGGCAACAGGCCCGGGGGAGAGATAGTCTGCGAGCTCTTCGAGCCGCTCGACGGGTCGTTCGGTGCAGAGGAAGAAGAGTCGGGTGTCTGACATCAGCTTCTTAGCTGGCCCCAGCAGAAGGGCCTTTGCGATGGCAAGGCTAATCCGGCCGCGCGTGAGCGGGGTGGCGCAGAGTTCCATTGCTACATGGTGACCGGCGAAGAAGGGGCGGAAGGGGCCCCAGATGGGAGAATCAGCGGCTTCGCCCCAGACTGCGAGGTCGATGAAGAGGCTGTCGAGCGGCACCACATGCCGCTCGCGCAGTTCGTCTGCCGGCAGGGCTGCACGCATGATGGCGACGCTCCGCCGTTCGTGCGGATTGTGGTCGGTGCGAGGTGGAGGTGGAGGTGGGATGGGACGCGACATGTGACCTCACGAGGGGGAGATAATCACTTATCGGCGTCTGTGGCCCGTTGTTGCGGAGGGGCGTGCAGATTTTTGGCAGGGGCGGGACACGGCGCTGCAGCAGTGGGCTTCGCGACGCTACGAAGACCGGTGCTGAGGCGGCTGCGCCCACGCGGTCCGCTCGACGCTCCGCACCTTAGGGGCGGTGCCGCATCGCCCTAGGGGACGATGGTGGCGGGCCGGAGACGGACCTCGACGACGAGGTTGTAGCCGTCGAGGGTTCCGTCGCCGTTGAGGTCGGCGTTGAGCGGCGCGTTGTTGCAGTCGAGGATGTCTGCCAGCCGCCACTCGCCCGAGGGTGACTCGAAGGTGGGTTGGCTGCAGAGCAGGGCGCGGAGCGGCGTGAAGGAGGCGTCGGCGCCGAGGACTCGGCTCTCCGTTTCGGCGCGGGAGACGAGGCCTCGGAGGGTCATGCTGGGCGGTCCGTCGGGGCCGAAGGGGCGGAAGGCGGCGACGACATTGAGGGCGTTGAAGCCAAAGCGGTAGGCCTCGGGGGGGCGTCCGGGCAGGGTGAGGGTGGCGGTTGTATCGAGCCGGTAGGTGAAGGGTTCGCTGTCCCACTGCCAGCCTGCAAGCGGGGCGCCGGGCTCGGGGACGGGGCGGAAGCGGAGCGGCTCGAGGGCGGTCGGGTTCTGCCAGGCCACCTCGATGGGGAGCGCTGTCTCGGAGCGGATGTCTGCGACACCGTAGCGGGCGCCCTGCGGGCTCGCGGAGGCAGCATCGGTCGCGACGACGAAGAAGGCGAGGCCGGGCGCGAAGGTGCGGAGCAAGTTGAAGAGGCGCGAGAGCTGGGCCGGCTCAGCGAGGGTGAAGCGGTCGTCTGCGAAGGTGAGGTTGCCTATGGGGAAGCGGCAGAGGCCGTCGATGCACTGGTAGGGCGACTCGCAGGCGGTTCCCGAGGAGCAATCGGTGCCGGCGTCTGCGGGTGGCGCGGTGTCTGCATCGCCGGAGCCGTCGTCGGGAGGTGCGGTGTCTGCATCGCCGGAGCCGTCGTCGGGCGTGGCATCGGAGCCTTCGTCAGGGGTTGCGTCGGAGCCCTCGCCGGCGGTGTCGGGAGGCTCGACCGTGTCTGCGATGGAGGACGCATCGGAGCCTTCGCCGGTGGCGTCTGCTGCGGGCGCTACGGTGACGGCGGTGAGGCTGTCGCTGCCACAGGCCGCGAGAAGGAGGAGGGTGAGGTGGGCGAGGAGGCTGGGCCTGGTTGTCATGCGGCACCTTGCGCGGAGATGGGTGAGGTATGCCGCGCGACGGCGCGTGGTGCAAGGCTGCATTGGGAGGGGTGGCCGCTGCGCCGCCGATGGGCTAGGCGATTGGCAGTGATGGAAGCAGCGAGGAGCGCGCATGAGTGTGGCAGAGCGTCAGGCGGAGATTGTGGCGGAATTCGCGGGGATGACCGACTGGAAGGCGCGTTACCGGCGCATCATCGAGATCGGTCGCGCGCTGCCGCCGCTGGCGGAGGAGTTCCAGACGGAGAGCTTCAAGGTGAAGGGTTGCCAGTCGCAGGTCTGGCTCCACGCCCGCCAGGAGAATGGCCTGGTCTTCTTTGCCGCGACGAGCGACTCGGACATCGTGCGGGGCCTCGTGGCGCTGGTGGTGAAGGCCTACTCGGGCGCATCGCCCGATGAGGTGCTGTCGCAGCCGCCGAGCTTCATCGATCAGATTGGGCTGGGCGAGTCGCTGACGCAGGCACGGGCGAACGGGCTCTCTGCGATGGTGAAGCAGGTGAAGTTGTACGGCGTGGCCTTCAAGTCGCTGAATACGCCTCGGTAGGGCGGTTGGTTCTTGGCGTTCGCGCCACGGTTCCCGTAGAGTAGCGCTACCGGCAGGGCCGGCAGAGCGGGATGAGTGCAACATCAAGCCGACGTCGCAGACGGGCGAATCTGGGAGAGAGCCATGAAGGCAGTCATCAAGCATGGATGGAGTTGGGTTGTGTTGGCGCTTGTGGCGGGCTGCGCGGATGCCGGCACGTCGACGCCGGATGCCGATGTGGCGGATGCGACCGACACGGTGGACGCGACCGACAGCGCCGGCTCTGCCGACACGGTTGAGACGGCCGACACGGCGGTGGACACCGAGACTGATGCGACCGGCCTGGCCTTCGGCGAGCCCTGCACGGCAGCGACGGAGTGCGCCTCGCGCGTCTGTCTCGACTATCCCGAGGATGGTCAGCCCGGCATCTGCAGCAACCGGTGTGGCGACTCCACCCAGTGCCCGCCTGAGTTTGTCTGTGATGCGCTCGACCCCAACGCGACCGATGTTGCGATCATCTGTCTGCCAATCAACAGCTGCTTGGATGGCGACGATGATGGCTACGGTTTTGGGCCTTCGTGCCGCGGGGCCGACTGCGACGATTCGACGCGCGCGCGCAACCCGCAGGCCTCGGAGCTCTGCGACGGCGCCGATGACGACTGCGACGGCTTGGTGGACGACAACGCGGCCGATGTGGGTCAGAACTGCGCAACGGGCTTCTCGGGCGAGTGCGCGGCAGGCCGGACGGTCTGCTCGTCGGGTCTGGCGGTATGCGAGGCGAGTTTCACCCCTGCAGAGGAGAGCTGCGACGGTAGGGATACCGATTGTGACGGTACGACGGACGAGGGCGAGGATGGCCTCCCGCTCGCGCGGACCTGCTACGAAGGGCCGGCCGGGACGCTCGGCGTTGGTGCATGCGTGCAGGGCGTGCAGACCTGTGATCGCTCGGCCTTCTCCTCTTGCGTGGGTGCGGTGCTTCCGCAGGCCGAGACCTGCGACGGGATTGATAACGACTGCAACGGCGCCGTGGACGAGGGGCTCGCGTTGGTGCCTTGGTATGTGGATGCCGACGGAGACGGCCAAGGCAACCCTGCGCTTCCGCCTGTGGAGTCGTGCGGGCTTGTGCCGGGGCGCGCGCTGGTCGCCGATGACTGCGACGACAGCCGTGCGACCAGCTTCCCGGGTGCCGCAGAGATTGTGGGCGATGAGATCGACCAGGACTGCGACGGCGCTGAGCTCTGCTTCGCCGATGCAGACGGCGACGACTTCCGCACCGCAACCACGATCCGGTCGAGCGACCTCGATTGCACCGACCTCGGCGAGGCGGCGCGGACCGTTGCCGCCGTGGACTGCAACGACACCACCACGTTGATCTACCCCGGCGCCCCGGAGATCACGGGCAACGAGGTGGATGAGAACTGTGACGGCCAGGAGCTCTGCTACGTGGATGCAGACAACGACGGCTACCGCCTCGACACCACCCTGCTCTCGGCCAATATCTCCTGCGCCAACGATGGCGAGGCGCCCGTTGCTGATCCGCGCGGTGACTGCGATGACCTCGATTCGCGCCGTCGGCCGGGCCAGTCGGAGATCTGCAACGGCGTGGACGACAACTGTGACGGTACGGCGGACGAGGGCGTTGCGGCCGTCGGCTACTACCTCGATCGCGACGGCGACGGGTTTGGAGATTTCGCGGAGTCTCCCGTGCTCCGTTGCGTTGCGCCCGTGGGCTATGTGGGCAACAATCTCGACTGTGACGATCGCGCTGTATCGGTGTCGCCGAACGGCGTCGAGACGGTGGGCGACGGCGTGGATCAGGACTGCGATGGTCGCGAGCTCTGCTTCGAAGATTCCGATGGTGACAACTTTCGATCGGAGGCCAGCTTCCTCTCGTCGGACCGCGACTGCGCCGACCCGGGCGAGGCCTTCCGCTACATGACGGCCGGCGATTGTGATGACACGGCGTTCACCAGCTATCCCGGCGCGGTGGAGGTTGCGGGCGACTCGACCGACAGCTCCTGCGACGGTCAGGAGATCTGCTTCGTGGATGGAGACGGCGATGGCTTCCGCTCGGAGTCGACGATCTTCTCGATCGACATCTCCTGCCTGCTCCCCGGTCTGGCGCGGGAGGGCGACCCGGCGAACGACTGCAACGATCGCGACGACACCATCAGCCCCTCTGCGAGCGAGAGTTGCGACCTGGTGGATGAGGACTGCGACGGCGCGATCGACAACGGCATCGCGACGACCAACTACTACCCCGATCGTGACGTCGACTCCTACGGCGACGCCAATGTTGCGCCGCTTGCCCGCTGCTCGCCGCCGCCCGGCTATGTGACCAACCGGCTCGACTGTCAGGACCTCGATGTTTCTGTGCGGCCGGGTGCTACGGAGACGATTGGCGACGAGATCGACGAGAACTGCGACGGCGTGGAGTTCTGCTTCGTCGATAGCGACGGCGATGGCTACCGGCCGACGGGCAACACGATCACCGTCTCTGTGGATGCCGATTGCCGCGACTTCGGCGAGGCGCGTCGTGTGGTCCCGCAGGGCGACTGCAACGACTCGAACTTTGCAGTGAAGCCGAGCGCGACCGAGCTCCCCGCCGATGGTGTGGACCAGGACTGCAACGGGCAGGAGCTCTGCTACGTGGACGCCGATAACGATGGCTACCGTCCGCCGTCGATGGCGCAGTTGGTGTCGTTCAACCTGTCGTGCGTGGATGTGGGCGAGAATACGGCGGCAGCGCCGGCGACCGACTGCAACGACACCAACCAGGTCATCAACCCGGGCATCTCGGAGATCCCGTGCGACGGCATCGACCAGAACTGCAACGGACTGCTCGATGAAGGCGTCTGCGACTAACACATCGCGAGAGCCTCAGGCTTTCGAACACGACAGGAGATAAGATGGAGCAAGTAGCTGCGTTCACGCGCACCCGGTCATGGTTGTTCAGCGCGGCTCTGTTCCTGCTTGCGGCCTGTAGTGGCGACTCGACGGCCTCTTCGGGTGGAGAGACGGGCGGGAGCGACAGTTCGGTCACCGACACGGCGGTTGATAGCGGCGCTGACGGCAGCGCGACGGATACCGGAGCGTCAGACAGTGGTTTGCCCGATGGCGGGGACACCGGCGGCGGTTCGGATGGTCGCGGAGCTGCGGATACGACGGCGACTCTCCCCAACGGCGCGCCCTGTGACACGGATGATGCCTGCATCTCCGGACTCTGCGTGGGCGTGCCTGGGGTCGCGGGCCAGTCTGTTTGTGCGGTCGTCTGCCTGACCGACGCCGATTGCGCTGAAGGGTTGGACTGTGTGCCCGTGACGACCGGGTCGGACGCGATTTCTGCCTGTCTGCCCGTTGATACCTGCCTCGACGGCGATGGCGATGGCTTTGGCTTGGGTGCAGCCTGCCTGGGAACGGACTGTGACGATTCTGTCGCGACGGTGAACCCGCGCGGCGAGGAGCTCTGCGACGGTGTGGACAATGACTGCGACGGCCAGTTGGACGACTCCCCGATCGATGCGGGCCGTGCATGCGAGACCGGTTTTGCGGGCGGTTGTTCGACGGGCCTGACGGTCTGCGAGGCAAACGCGCTCATCTGTCAGCCGAGCCAAGTGCCGAGCCCTGAGGTCTGTGACGGCATTGACAACGACTGCGACGGTGCCGCGGACGAGGAGGAGTCGGGTGAGCCGCTCTCGCGGCGCTGCTACGACGGCCCAGCGGCAACGGAGGGAGTAGGTCTCTGCAGTTCGGGTCGGCAGTCTTGCTCGGCTGGCGACTTCGGCGGTTGCCTTGGACAGGTGCTGCCCGGCGCCGAGATCTGCGACGACCTCGACAACGACTGCGACGGCCTGCCGGACGATGAGACGACGGAGGTGAACTGGTACCAGGACGCAGACCGCGACGGGTATGGCAGCGCGACAGCGCCGCCGGCGTTCTCCTGCGTCCGCCCTGCGGGATATGTGCTCAACGCCGACGATTGCGACGACACGCTTGCCTCGGCCAGCCCGGTGGGTGTGGAGGTTGCCGGCGACGGCATCGATCAGGATTGTGACGGCTCAGAGGACTGTTTTGTCGATCTGGACAGCGATGGCTTTGCCTCGACTTCGGTGGTCCGTTCGGCCGACACCGACTGCTCGGATCCGGGCGAGGTCGATCGGACGATGCCGGGCGGTGATTGCGACGATGCTGACGGACAGACCTACCCGGCCGCCTTTGAGATTGTTGGCAACGAGGCCGACAACGACTGCAACGGCGCGGAGATCTGTTTTGCTGACCGTGACGGCGACGGCGTCCGGACGGCGGAAGAGGTCCTTTCGGACAATGTGGTCTGCACCGATACGGGCGAGGGACGTCTGTCGGGCCTATCAGGCGATTGTGATGATCGCGACGCTGCAATCCGCCCCGGCCAGTCGGAGATCTGCAATGGCGTGGATGATGACTGCAACAACGAGATTGACGATCGCATCGCCTTCCGCCGCTACTTCCTCGACCGCGATGGCGACGGGTATGGGGCGACCGGGAGCGAGCCGACGAGCAGCTGCAGTGTGCTCGAGGGCTATGCAGAGAACAGCTCTGACTGCGGGGATGAAGATGCAAGCGTGAAGCCCGGCGCCGAGGAGCTGACGGGCGATGGCCTGGACCAGAATTGTGACGGCCGCGAGCTCTGCTTTGTGGATGGCGACAACGATGGCTTCCGGACCGTGTTCAGCGTGGCCTCGATCGACACCGACTGCTCCGACGATGGTGAGGCGCTCGTCGCCGCACCTGCGACGGACTGCAACGATGCGAACCGGCTCATTCGTCCCGGCGCGACGGAGCTTGCGGGCGACAGCGTTGACCAGAACTGCGACGGCGGCGAGCTCTGCTTCGTAGATGCCGATGCGGATGGCTATCGGTTGGAGACGACGGTCGCGTCTGCAGATGCAGCCTGTGACGCTCCGGGCGAAGCGCGTTCGACCGCTCCGACGGGGGACTGTGATGACACCAACCTCTCGATCCGTCCCGGCGCTGCGGAACTTTGCAATGGCGAAGACGAGGATTGCGACGGAACGCCCGATGACGGCCTCTCGACCGTGGATTACTATGCAGACGCAGACGGCGATGGCTTTGGCGATGCGGGCGCAACGGCGGTTGCAGCCTGCAGCAGCGTTGCCGGCTCTGTGGCGAACAATCGTGACTGCGACGACGGGTCGAGCGCGATCTCGCCGAGCGCGACGGAGCTGGCTGGCGACGGCGTTGACCAGAACTGTGACGGCCGCGAGCTCTGCTATGTGGACGCCGATGATGATGCCTACCGCGCTGGCGATTCGGTTGCGGTGTCGGACGATGCCGACTGCGCCGATGCAGGTGAGGCTGCTGCGGGCGATCCGCTCGGCGACTGCAACGACAACGCTGCCGACATCTCGCCGCTGGCGACCGAGCTGCCGTCCGACGGTGTGGACCAGAACTGTGATGGCCGAGATACCTGCTTTGCGGATGCCGATGGCGACGGCTACCGGCCGGATGCATTGGCGGTGGTCGCGTCGGACAACCTCGGCTGCGCCGATGTGGGCGAGGCGACGGCTGCAGCCCCCAGCGGAGACTGTGACGATGCCGACGCCTTCAAGAACCCCGGCCAGGCGGAGCGCTGCGATGGCATCGACAACAACTGCAACGGGAGCGCAGACGAAGATGTCGTGACCCAGTCCTACTACGCTGACGCAGATGGCGACGGTGCGGGCGACGCGTTGGGCACCCCTGTGGTGAGCTGCTCCGCGCAGGCTGGTCGGGTGGCGAACAGCCTCGATTGCAACGACCGTGACGACAGCGTGTTCGGCGGTGCCACAGAGGTGGCGGGCAATGGCGTGGACAATGACTGCGACGGCGAGGAGCTCTGTTTTGCGGACGAGGATCTCGACGGGTTTGCCTCGTCTGTGACGGTGCAGTCGACTGATGTCACCTGTACCTTGGCGGGTTTGGCATCGGATGCCGTGCCGTCTGGAGATTGCAACGACGCCTCGGAGGACATCAACCCGGGCGCTTCCGAGGCTGCGGGCGATGGGGTTGATGAGGACTGCAACGGCGTGGAGCTCTGCTTCGCGGATAGCGACCGTGACGGCTACCGGACACTGCTCACCCTTTCGTCGCCTCGGGTGGACTGCAGCGGTCTTGGGGAGGCGCTGGCGACTGCGCCCTCGGTGGACTGCGACGACGCCTCGGCGCAGCGCTACCCGGGCGCAGTGGAGACCTGCAACCTGCTCGATGATGACTGCGACGGAACGGTGGACGACGGCGTGGGGACGCTGACCTACTATCCCGATGCCGACCGGGACTCCTTCGGTGACGCATCGTCGTCGGGTGTCGCGAGCTGTCTGCCGGTTGCGACCTACGTGCTCAATGCGGCCGACTGTGATGACACCACCAGCGCCGTGCGTCCGGGCGTCTCGGAGGTTTCGGGTGATGGCCTCGACCAGAACTGCGACGGCCTCGAGTTCTGTTTTACCGATGCCGACGACGACGGCTACCGCCCCAACAGCAGCAGCGTGGTCATCTCGGCCAATGCCTCCTGTTCCGACAGCGGTGAGGCGGCGGCGGGAGACCCTGTGGGCGACTGTAACGACCTTGTGGCGGCCATCTTCCCGCTGGCCACCGAGCTGGTTGCTGATGGGGTAGACCAGAACTGCGACAGCAGCGAGCTCTGCTATGCCGACGCAGACGGTGACGGCTACCGTCCGAACGCGACGGCGACGGTCGTCTCTGCCAATCTGGTCTGCACCGATTCCGGTGAGCGGGGCAGTGGCGCGCCGACGACCGATTGCAACGACGCCTCGGCCGGCATCAATCCTGGGGCGACCGAGGTTGTGGCCGACGGCGTGGACCAGGACTGCAACGGCGCCGAGCTCTGCTACCTCGATAACGACAGTGACGGTTACAGGCCCAATGCGACCGCGACCGTGGCCTCGTCGGACCTGGACTGTGCGGATGCACGTGAGGCGCGGGGTGGTGCACCGACGACCGACTGCAACGACAGCAATGCGGCGGTGAATCCTGGCGTGGATGCGGACGCAGACGGTCTGAACGCCTGCCTCGACTGCGTGGACTCCGACAACCGGATCCCCGGCGGAACCATCACCGTGAACGGTAGCGTCGCCTCTGTCGAAGCGGGGACGAATGAACTCCCGGACCTCGCGACGCGGAACTTTCGTGCCAACAGAAATCTGGTTGCGAAGGTGGGAGATGTGAATGTGAGGCTCAGCATGCTCCACACCTTCGACGGCGACCTGTCGATCACGCTGATTTCACCCGCCGGGACGGCAGTATCGCTCTCCAACCGGCTTGGCGGCGGCGGCGATGACTTCACCAACACCGTGTTTGACGACGAGGCTGGCAGCTCCATCTCGACAGGTACCGCGCCCTTCACGGGGAGCTACCGCCCCTCATCGCCGCTCAATGCCGTAGACGGTCAGAGCCTCACCGGCACCTGGACACTGCGGGTCGAGGACCTCGCGGGCATCGACTCCGGCAGCATGACCTCCTGGTCGCTCGAAATCACGACCGCCTGCCCGTAGGCACCGCTAAGGCCTAGCGCGGCGCGACCTTCCAGAAGGCTGCGCGGGCTGCCGGCCAGTCGGCCAGCAGCGCCTTGGCGCGGAGGCTGCCCGTGTGGGCCGCGTGCTCTTCGAGGAGCGTGCGGAGCTGCGCCTCGTCGGCCTCGCTGTCGAGGCGTGAGAGCGCGATGAGGTCGCGGTTGCAGCGCCGCTCGAACTGCGCAGCATCGTCGTAGACATAGGCGACGCCGCCCGTCATGCCGGCACCGAAGTTGCGGCCCGTCTCGCCGAGGATAACCGCCACGCCGCCCGTCATGTATTCGCAGCCGTGTTCTCCCACGCCTTCGACGACGGCAGTGGCGCCGCTGTTGCGGACACAGAAGCGCTCACCGGCCGCCCCGCGGATGAAGAGCTTGCCGCCTGTGGCTCCGTAGAGGCAGGTGTTGCCCGCGACGACCTGTTCGGACTCACGGTCGTGACCCTCGCCCGGTGTGATGGTGATGAGGCCGCCGCACATGCCTTTGCCCACATAGTCGTTGGATTCGCCGCGGAGGCGGAGCGAGACGCCGGGGAGGCAGAAGGCGCCGAAGCTCTGTCCGGCCTGGCCCGTGAGGTGGAGGGTGATGGTGTCGTCGGGCAGGCCGGCGTCGCCGTGCGAGAGGGCGATGCGTCCCGCCAGCCGGGCGCCAATGGTGCGGTCGGTGTTCTGGATGGGGAAGTGGAGCTCGAGCTTCGCGCCGATTCGGATGGCCTCTTCTGCGGCCTCGGCGATGGTGTCGTTGAGCGAGCGGGGGACCACGCCGTTGCGGGGGAAGGTGTTGTAGCGGAGGCTGTTGCGCTCGTCGGGGCGGGCCAGCAGGGCGTCCAGCCGGAGGAGGTTGGCCTTGGGGTGGTCGGGGTGGGCGACCTGCTCGAGGAGGTCGGCGCGGCCGACGACCTCGCCGAGCGAGCGGAAGCCGAGCTCGGCGATGATGGTGCGCACCTCTTCGGAGACGGCGTCGAAGAAGGCGACGATCTGCTCCGGGGTGCCGTCATACTTGAGGCGGAGGTCTTCGCGCTGGGTGGCGATGCCGACGGGGCAGGTGTTGAGGTGGCACTGGCGCACATACTTGCAGCCCACCGCGATGAGGGCGGCGGTGCCGAAGTTGTACTCCTCTGCGCCGAGCATGGCGGCGACGACGATGTCGCGGCCGGTGCGGAGGCCGCCGTCGGTGCGGAGCCGGACCCGTTCGCGGAGGCCGTTGAGGAGGAGCACCTGCTGCACCTCGGCGAGGCCGAGCTCCCAGGGGCTGCCGGCGCTCTTGATGGAGGACCAGGGCGAGGCGCCTGTGCCGCCGACATCGCCGGAGATGAGGATGACATCGGCGAAGGCCTTCACCACGCCCGCGGCGATGGTGCCGACGCCGGCCTCGGCCACCAGCTTGACGCAGATGTGGGCAGCCGGGTTGACCTCCTTGAGGTCGTAGATGAGCTGGGCGAGGTCTTCGATGGAGTAGATGTCGTGGTGGGGCGGCGGCGAGATGAGGGTGACGCCTGGGACCGCCTTGCGGAGGTGGGCGATGAAGGGCGAGACCTTGTGGCCGGGGAGCTGGCCGCCCTCGCCGGGCTTTGAGCCCTGGGCCATCTTGATCTCGAGCTCGCGGGCGCTCATCAGGTAGGCGGGTGTGACGCCGAATCGAGCCGAGGCGATCTGCTTGATGGCGCTGTTGGCGAGGTCGCCGTTGGCGTCGGGGACGAAGCGGGCTGCGTCTTCGCCGCCCTCGCCCGAGTTCGACTTTCCGCCGATCCGGTTCATGGCGACGGCGAGGGTGGCGTGGGTCTCGGGGGAGAGGGCGCCGAGCGACATGGCGGCGGTGGTGAAGCGGCGGCGGATCTCGGCGCCGGCCTCGACCTCTTCGAGCGCAACCGGCGGTCGCACGCGGCGGAAGGAGAGCAGGTCGCGGAGGGCAACAGCCGGCCGGTCTGTGGCGGCCTTGGCGTAGTCGGCGTAGTCTTCTGCGCTGCCCGTCTTGCGGAACTTCTGGAGGGCGCGGAGGGCGTCGGGCGACCAGGCGTGGGTCTCGGCCTGCTTGCGGTAGCGGTACTGGCCGTGGTCCTCGAGGGGCGCTGCGTCTGGGGCGCCGAAGGCGGCATGATGGCGGGTCAGGAGATCTGCAGTGAGCTCGGCGTAGCCGATGCCGCCGATGCGGGACGGTGTGCCGGGGAAGCAGTCGTTGATGACCTCGTCGGCGACCCCGACGGCCTCGAAGATCTGGGCTCCGCGGTAGGAGCCCATGACCGAGATGCCCATCTTGGCGATGATCTT
>CAIQPA010000402.1 GCA_903873545.1 uncultured delta proteobacterium | reverse complement strand
CATCGCCGAGGCTTCGCTGCCTCCGGTGACGGTCGCGCTCACTGCGCTAGCGATGCTGGTCTGTCTCATCGGTGGCTGGCTCCTCTGGGTTGCCTATCAGCACGACGGCCTGCTCGACCTGCGCCGTCTCGACCGGGCCATGCTGGTGGTGGAGCAGGTAGCCCAGCCCCCCTCGTTGCGGAGCAAGCCGGAGCTTGTGGCGCCGCCGGGTGCGCTCGCAGCGCTTGAGGTGACCGAAGTGAGGCAGTCGCTCTATCCGACCGCAGCCGGCACCGAGCTGGTCGTGGTGGAGGGCTTTGTGGTCAATCGGAGCGCGGAGACCACCTTCCGGCGCATCTATTTGCGGGTGACGGCGACCTCTCTGCGGGACGAGGTGTTCATCGATCGGCTCATCCCCGCAGGCGCGCTGCTGGAGCAGCCCGGGCTGGAGGCCATCAAAGATGGCGCCTCGCTGGCCAAGACCTACGACCAGCTCGAGCGGCGTGCCGCAGGGCTGAAGGTCGAGCCTGGTCAGCGAACCCCCTTCTCGGCGGTGGCCATTGTCCCCAAGGGCGGGAACCTGACCGACGCGACCATCAAGGCGACCATCCTCGATGCCGAGCAGCTCGTGCCAGAGGCCTGCTGGCGGTCGGCGACTGCGCCCGAGGGGTCGGGGCCGGAAGGGTCGGGGCTGTGACCCAGCCGCCGCGGCCGGACGACGACCAGTATCAGCTCTCGACGCTGATCCGGCGGGTACTCAGCGTGGGCGATGTAGGGCTGCGGCGTCGGCAGATGGAGCGGCACCTGTTGACGGTGGATGCTGCGACGGCGGCAGCCCACCTCGAGGCCCTCTTCGGGCCGGCGCTGAGCGGGGATTTTGAGGCGGCTGAGGTGCTGTTTGCCCTCTTCGAGACGCTGTTGCAGCCCGAGGGGAAGGTGGCGCTCGCCCTGGAGGCGGTGCAGCTCGAGGCACGCAGAAGCAGCTGCGACGCGCTCGGCTGGTTCCTGCTCGACCCTCCGCCCTTCCGGACCATCGACCTGCTCCGCGCCAAGGGAGGGGGCGACCGCTCCAAGTCACTCGGACAGCGGCGCACGGAGGCGGCCGGCTGGAACACCGCGCTCCTCGAGAAGCTGCTCGACGACCCCGATCCGATGGTGATTGAGCGGCTCGCTGCCAACCCGCGGCTCACGGAGCGACAGGTGGTAACCCTCGTCTCCTCTCGCCCCAACCGGGCCGAGCGGCTTGCGGCGGTGATGGCGGTCTCTCGCTGGAATCGGAAGGCCGAGGTTCGGAGCGCGGTTGCGCAAAACCCCTACGCGCCCACGGGTCTGGCGATCCGGGCGCTGATGTTTGCCTCGCGGGGCGATCTCGACCGGATCCGGTTTGCCGGCGACCTGCACCCGATTCTGCGTGAAGCGGCCGCCTTCTTTGCGACGCTACGCGACCGGACAGCGCCTGCCGATTAGCTCTTTGGCGCGTCGCCGGAGATCGCGTTGGCGATGCGGGTCGAGAGGTCGGGCCAGACGCCGATGCCGAAGATCGTGATGACCTGCGCGAGAAAGAAGATCCACTCGTCGAGCGTGAGGTAGAGGTTGGGCATGGCGACTCCTAGATGCCCAGCAGGAGCCGGGGGACGAGCACGATGATATCGTAGAGGGTGTGGGTATAGACGGCAATCGCGAAGCCGCGGCTCACAAAGAGCAGGCCGAGGATGAGCCCCAGGATGAGCCGGTAGCCAAAGCGGAAGTCGCTCCAGGGCTCGGCGCCCAACGGTACGAGGTGGGCGGCCGAAAAGAGGAGCGCGCTGACGACAATCGGGAGGCCATACTTGAGCAGCGGGTGGCGGTTTCGGAGCAGCCAGACCATGCCACCGAGGATGATGACGCGGAAGAGGAGCTCCTCGTAGGCGCCAGCACCCACCGACATCACGATGGCGTCGGTGACGGTCTTTGCCTCGCCACCGGCCGCACCCGCGAGCGCGCTGTCTTCGGGGATCTCGAGGTAGCGGAGCGCCTTGGTTGCGACCATGCCCATGGAGATGGCGTAGGTGAGGCTCTCGAAGACCATGAGCCAGGGGGTGGGCGCTGCCAGATCGTTGCGCGAGCGGCGCATGAAGTAGAGGGCGGCGCAGACCGCGAAGACGGCGGCGTTGACGCCGAAGTACCAGACCGCATCGTGGTTGAGCAGGCGGATGAGGTTGGGGGTGACGAAGTCTGCGCCGTTGCGCCAGCCGTTCGTGAAGAGCACGCCCACCTGGTAAATGACGAAGAGCGGGGCGACGAGCGCCACCATGTTCCAGCCGTTCCGGGACTCGTCGAAGTAGCCGCCGACCGCGCTCTGCGTGCCCGACCAGAGGCGTCGGAAGAGCCCCTTCTTGCCCGCTACGGGCCTGCCTTTCTTCCCCGCTGGCTTTCGCGCGGAGGAGGACTTGGGGCGAGGTGGTTTGGTTGCTGGCGGCACGCGCTGACTCGCTCCTCGGCCCACGAGAGGTATCGGGCGGCAACCGGCTTTGGTGCTACCGCATAGGCCTCTACCGTGAAGTCGACAGGCCGCAAAAATCCGTGGCACTTTGTGTCGTCGAGGACGAGCACGCGCCCCTCGGAGGGGTCGGCGGTACGCCAGTCGAGGCCGCCCACGCGGGCCTGCAGGGCGTCGCCGAGCAGGAGACCGAGCGCGGTGAGGGTGGCGGCGGGCTGGTAGGTGGCGCCGGCCGAGCGCGGCAGCCCCATGAGGATTGCGTCGTAGGTCTCGGCGGCGCTTGCCGGGTCGAGCGAGAGCTCGCGGAGGCGGGTATGGAGCGAACGCCGTATCTCATCGGCGGAGGGGCCGTCTGGACCGCCCGCGGCGAGGTCGCTGATGAGGGCCGCCTCGAGCTCGCCCCACCAGCCGTTGCCGAGCAGGTAGCGGACCGAGGCGGGTGGCGTGGCGCCAGCGAAGGAGAAGCAGGGCGGCGCCTCGAGGCTGCTGTCGTGGAGCGGGAGCCAGAAGAAGTCGCGGAGGAAGTCCTGCTCGGTCTGGGACTGCCAGGGTTCTGCGCTCTCGATCACGAGGTGGCGATAGGGGAGCGTCTCCTCCTGCGTGGCGGCGACGAGGTGCATGGCGACGGCGTGGAAGGTGGAGGCCTCGACCCAGAGGGCCTTGGGGTCGTAGGCAAGATAGCCAGCTGCGGAGAGCGCGTTGCCGACGGCCTCGTGGAGGCCGAGGAGCGAGCCGTCGCTGGGCTGCAGGTCGAAGCGGAGACGGCTATCGGCGCAGCCGGAGGTACCGAAGGGGCGCTGGAGGGCGAGGTGCTGAGGCCGCAAAACGACCGAAGCCTCCGGACCTTGCTCGAGGGAGCTGTCGGGAGGCTGCGAGACCCGAGGTGCGCAGGCTCCGAGAAGCAGCGCAACCCCGAGGAGGGGGAGCTGTTTAGCCCTGCGCGACGTAGGGAAGGAGCGCAAGCTGACGGGCCCGCTTGATGGCGAGCGAGAGGGCGCGCTGGTACTTGGCCGAGACGCCCGTGATGCGGCTGGGAAGGATCTTGCCGCGGGGCGAGAGGAAACGCTTGAGGAGCGAGACATCCTTGTAGTCGATCTTCAGCGCCGGGTCGGCGAGAAAGGGGCAGCTCTTCTTGCGACGCGAAGAGGTGGAACGCTTGGTATTGGCGGGTGCGGACATGGCTTGCTCTCTTGTGTTCGGGCATCGGCTCCGTGAGCCGACCATGGGGTAGCCGAGCCCCTCAGAGGCAGAAGGCCAACGAAGGGAGGGGCCGTCTAACAGCGGAGGGGCATGGGGTCAAGATTCGCCGCCGCCCCGATCGCTCTGGAACCGACTGTTTTTGGGCCGCTTCGATCCGTCAGCGGGGCTTGTCGGCGAGCTTAGAGAGCCGGTTGGTGGCGCGCCTGGCCCGGATGCTGCGGAAGGCGCGGACGGCAAAGAGGAGCACGCCGGCGAGGACGAAGAGGATGCTGCTGATGTTCGAGCGGGGGCCGGCCGCAGCGCAGCCGCTCTCGGTTGCGCGGGGGCGGGTGTTGTCCTCCTCCGTATCGGCCTCGGCGTCTGCGGCGGTGTCAGCGGTCGTGTCTTCCACGGTGGTGCCGCTGCCGTCAGCCGTGGTGTCCTCTGCCGTGTCCGGGGCGGTGTCGGCCTCGGTGTCGGGGGCGGTGTCTTCAGTCGTATCGGCCGTGGTGTCGTCCGTCGTGTCGTCGGTGGCATCGGGGCCCGTGTCGGTCACATCGTCGCCCGGCAGGCCGACCACCTCGAGGGTGTAGATCTCCGTCGGTGCGCCGGCGGGGTCGACGGCCCGGTTGCTGGCCGTGGTGAGGTCGAAGGCCTCGATGAAGTAGCTGAGCTGCGAGGTGGAGAGCGCCTCGGCGGGCACCTCACCGGACCAGCGGTTTCCGCCGCGGTCGGTCAGGTCTGCGAAGGACCAGTCGAGTGCGTTGAGGTCGCGGTACCAGACGGTGACCGAGCGGACGCCCGAGGCGTCGGAGACGATGGCCGAGAGGCTGAGCGCACGGTTGTAGGTGGCGCTCGATGCAGGGCTGTGGAGGATGGTCGGCGCGGTGGCGTCGACGGGCGACGAGGGGGTTACCTCGATAAGCAGGGGGTCGGCCGCGCCGCCCGTCGGCTCCTCGGTGAGGTTGCCGATGCTGTCGGTAGCCTCGAGGTAGAGCTCGAGGCCGGGGACCGAGACGACCGAGCCGGGCAGCACTGCCTCGTAGCGGCCGACCGCGAGGGTGAGCCGCTGCGAGAACCAGGAGGAGGCGCCGGCGGTGCGGAAGTAGAGGGTGACCTCGCCGATGCCGGAGGGGTCGGTGACCTCCGCGCTGACCGTGACCGGGGTGCCCTCTTCGACGGTGAGCGGCAGGGGCAGGAGCGAGATCGCGGGGCCCACGGTATCGGGGACAACAACGGTGAAGCGGTGCGAGGCTGCCGGTGCACCAGCGGGGTCTGTGCCGCGGTTGGCGGCGGTCGAGCCGTCGACGGCCTCGATGTAGTACTCGACCGCGGGGGCCGCGACGACAAGCCGCGGGATCTCGGCCGTGTAGTTTCCGCCCGTGGCCGTCATGGCGGTGGAGAGCCAGCCGACCTCGCCGGCGGTGCGGAAGTAGAGGGTGGCGCGGCTCACGCCGGAGGCATCGACGATGGCGGCCGACACCGTGACGGGCAGTCCGGCGATCTGGCCGTCGGCAACGACGGTGCTTCCGATGGTGGGCGGCGCAGTGTCGGTGACAGGTGCATTGACGGTGAAGCTGTGCAGGCCGCCGGCAGGCGAATTGCTCGCGTTGGCGGCGGGCGAGGCGTCGGTCGCGCGGATGTAGTAGCTCAGGCCCGGCGCGACGACGGCGGAGGAGGGGATGATGGCGCTCCAGAGGTCGCCACCTGCAGCAGCCATGGTGAGCGAGCTGAAGCCGACCCCGCCCGTCGGCTGGTAGTAGAGGGTGAGGCCTGCGACGCCGCTCGTGTCGGTGACCGTGGCCTCGACGACGATCGCCTCGCCGGGGTTGCGGGGGCCGGCGATCGGAGTGTGGACGATGGTCGGGCCGATGTTGTCGGGCACAACGACGGAGACGGTGAAGGGGGCCGCGCTGCCAGCGGCGGGCAGACGGGCGATGTTGCCGAGGCTGTCGGTGGCCTCCACATAGTAGCGGACGGAAGGGGCACGGACGGGGCCGATGCTGGCGTAGAAGTTGCCGCCGCCGAGCGAGCTGGCCGTGGTCGCCGAGTAGGTTGCGGAGCCGGCGGTGGCCCAGAAGATGCGCACCTGGCCGAGGCCGCTGGCATCGCTGGCGGTGAGGTCGAGGCCGAGCGAGCTGCCGTCGGGCACCGCGGTGGTGAGGGGCGTGTGGCCGAGCGAGGGGCCGGCGGTGTCGCTCACCGCGACGGTGAAGCGGGAGACGGTGCTGGGGGCGCCGGCGGGCGCGAGCGCCTGGTTGGCCGACGGCGAGTTGTCGGTCGCCGAGACATAGTACTCGACGGCGGGCGTCTGGACGAAGATGGCCGGGATGGTGGCACGGTAGGTGTCGCCGCTGATGAGGGTGAAGGCGGCGGCGGTGAAGCTCGAGGCGCCCGCGGTGCGGTAGAAGAGCGAGGCGGCCGCGATGCCCGAGTCGTCGGTGATGGTGGCCGAGACCGTGACGGCCGTGCCTGCGGCCTGGCCGTCGGGCGGCGAGGCCACCGCGATGGTCGGCGCGGTGAGGTCGGAGGGGGCGACGACGCCCACCGCGACGGTGTCGGAGACGCCGGCGTTGCCCGCTGCGTCGATGGCAAGGGCGTAGACCTCCAGGCCCGGCTCAACCACCGCGGAGGAGGGGATGATGGCCTCGTAGGGGCCGCTGCCGGTGGCGGTCACGAAGGAGAAGGTGAGCGTGCCCTGGGTGCGGTAGAAGAGCTTCACGCTGGTGATGGCGGAGGCGTCGACAGCCGAGATGGAGACAGCGAGCAGGTCGCCGGGCAGCACGCTTCCTGTAATGGGCAGCACGGCCACGGTGGGCGGCGTGGTGTCGAGGTAGGTGACGGGGACCGAGGTGGGCGCGCCGGCACCAAGCGCGGGGAGCGAGGCGCTGTAGGCGAGCACGTCGGTCGCCACGATGTAGTAGCGGATGGCGCTGGTGCCCGAGGGGATTTCGGAGGCGGCGATGGTGGCGCTGTAGCTGCCGCCCGAGAGGGTCATCGCGCGCGTCGAGAAGGCGCCGGAGCCGATGGCCCAGTAGAGGGTGACGGTTCCGATGGCGGAGGCATCGGCGACGGTCGCGCTGACCGTCAGGCTGTTGCCGAAGGTGAGGCCGGCGACGGGCGTGTGGGTGATGACGGGGGCGTGGCCGTTCGGGAAGTTGACCGTGGCCACATAGGGGGCGCTGCTGCCGGTGGCGGGGGCGACCGAGGTGTTGGGGGTTGCCGCGGTGTCTACCGCCTCGATGTAGTACTGCACCGTCGAGGCCGACTCAGGCACCTGGGAGGCGGCCAGCGAGGCAGTGTAGGTGGAGCCGGATGCGCTCATCGCGGTGGCGTTCCAGCTGCCTGCATCGAGGCGCCAGCGGAGGGTGACCGAACCTACGCCGGTGGCATCGGTCACGGTGGCGGTGAAGGCGGTGTCTGCGCCGAAGGTGACGGTGGTGACGGCGCTGTGAGTGATGACCGGCGCGGCGGTGTCGGGGTAGGTGACCGTCACAACGTTGGGCGAGCCGGCGCCGCCGTCGGGCGAGGTGGCCACGTTGGCGTTGGCGGAGGCGTCGGTGGCGCTGAGGTAGTAGCGGATGGAGGTAGTCCCGTTGGGGATGGAGCCTGCCGCGACCGTCGCACTGTAGGTCGAGCCCGAGCCGCTCATCGCGGCGCTGGTGAAGGAGCCCGAGCCGAGCGCGTAGTAGAGGGTAGCCGAACCCAGCCCCGAGGCGTCGGTGATGGTCGCGCTGATGGAGAGCGGGGAGCCGTAGACGAGCGTCGCGACCGGCGTGTGGGTGATGGAGGGGGCGGTCACATCGGGGTAGATGACCGAGATGACGTAGGGTGCAGCGGAGCCACTGACGGGTACGGTGCTGCTGTTCGAGGCGCTGTCTGTCGCGGTGATGTAGTAGCGGATGGAGGTGGTGCCGTTGGGGATGAGGCCGGCGGGAACCGTCGCGCTGAAGGTGGAGCCCGAGCCGCTCATGGCAGAGCCCGTGAAGGCGCCTGCGCCGAGCGCGTAGTAGAGGGTCGCACTGCCCACGCCCGAGTCGTCGGTGATGGTGGCGCTGACGGAGAGCGCCGAGCCGTAGGTGAGCGAGGCGATGGCCGCATGGGTAATGGAGGGTGCGATCGTGTCGGGGTAGGTGATGGTGATGGTCTGCGGCGCGGCGGCACCGGCCGCGGGTACGGTGGCGGCGTTGCCGGCGCTGTCGGTGGCCCGGATGTAGTAGCGGACGCTGGCGGTACCGTTGGGGATGGAGCCTGCGGCGATGGTGGCCGAGAAGTTGGAGCCGGTCGTGGCGGCCATCGTGGTGGTCTGGAAGGCGCCGGCGTCGATGGCCCAGAAGAGGGTCACGCTGCCCACGCCCGAGGCGTCGGTGACCGAAGCGGTGAGGGCGATGGCGCTGCCGTAAACCGAGGTGGTGGTCGCCGTGTGGCTGATGGCCGGCGGCGTCGCGTCGGGAGAGATGACCGAGAAGGTGTAGGTGGCAGTGGGGGCCGTGTCCGGCGCGGTCGAGAGGTTGGCGTTGGTCGAGCTGTCGGTGGCGGAGATGTAGTACTCCACGCCGGCGGTCGTGACGGAGCCGGCCGGGATGTTGGCCGTGTACTGGCCGCTCGCGAGGCTCATGCTGGTGGAGGTGAAGCCGGCCGCGCCGAGCGTGCGGTAGAAGAGGGTGGCACCGGCAACGCCCGTCGCATCGGTGATGGTCGCGGCGATGGTGACCGCGTTGCCCGCGAGCTGACCGTCGGTGATGCGGGTGTGGGTGATCGCGGGAGCCGTCGCGTCGCCCGAGCCCACTGTGAAGGCGTAGGGGGTGGTGGGCGCGGTCGCGGGGAGGGTCGCGGCGTTGGTCCGGGTGTCGGTGGCGCGGACGTAGTACTGGACGCCGGCGGAGGTGACGCTGAAGCCGGGGATGGAGCCCGTGTAGGTGGAGCCCGAGGTGAGCGTCATCGTGACGCTGCTGTAGAAGGGGTAGCCGGTGGGCCGGTAGAAGAGCTGCACGGTGGTGATGCCCGAGGGGTCGGTCACATCGGCGGTCACCGTCACATTCGCTGAGGCGGTCTGGCCGTTGGCAATCGGGGTGTGGACGATGGTCGGGCCCGTGGAATCAACCGCCTGCACCGTGAAGGTGATGAAT